>CAIXAQ010000176.1 GCA_903917425.1 uncultured Bacteroidales bacterium | reverse complement strand
CAAATTTTCAGTTTTTCTAACCGGACGAGCCTGAACTAAAAGGTAATCAGAAACACTTAACATTAAATTAAAAATGAATAAATATGGGGGCTTGAAATACTTTTACATTTTATATTCTGTGTTTAATGTTTTTAATTTAATTTCCAGCCCCCTAACCCCCAACCCCCAAACCCTACACTTTCATCCAAGGAACCAATCAATGGGCTGTTTCCCTGATTTAATGAGCAATTCGTTGGTTTTCGAAAAATGCCGGCAACCGAAAAATCCCCGGTACACCGATAAAGGAGAAGGATGCACTGCTTTCAGGATGAAATGTTTTGAGGTATCGATCAACGCTTCTTTCGCCTGTGCGTAACTTCCCCAAAGTATAAAAACGAGTCCGGTATGACGGGCCGAAAGTTGACGAATCACTTCGTCAGTGAAATTTTCCCAGCCCCGTCGCTGATGCGAACCTGCCTGGTTTGCCCTGACAGTGAGTGTGGCGTTTAACAAAAAAACACCTTGTTTTGCCCATTTTTCGAGATTGCCCGATTTTGAAACGGGAATTCCCAGGTCGGTATTTAGTTCTTTGAAAATATTTACCAAGGAAGGCGGGATGGCGATTCCATCAGGCACCGAAAAACAAAGTCCATGTGCCTGTCCGTCGCCATGATATGGATCCTGGCCAAGAATTACCACTTTAACCTGGCTGAATGGCGTATGGTTGAAGGCCGAAAATATGCTTTGCCCTGGAGGATAAACACGGTAATGTTTTTTTTCTTCCAAAAGAAACGATTTCAATTCGCTGAAATAGGGCTTTTCGAATTCTGGTTTCAGCACATCGAGCCATTCCCGCTCAATTTTGGGTTCAGTCATTACCATTTCTATTCATTAAATTTGGGGTAACAAATCAGTCTGATCAAATTGCATTTTTGCCACAGATTACACTGATTACACAGATTTTAAACTGCCTTTAGCAGTTTTTCAATTAATTTCAATTAAAACTGATGAATAATTTTCTGTGAAATCAGTGTAATCTGTGGCATATATTTGTTTTTCATTTCTTTAGACAAACTGATTAGCTACAATTTGGGGATGAAATTAGGGAATTTTTCAAATACTATCCTGGTAATCCAATAAAAAAAGCAGGACATCCTTATAAAAATTCCAAGCCAATAATTGCGAATGAAAAATTATCTCATTTTAGCCTGTTGTATTGGCTTTGATTTTACAAGGCTTTTACACGGAAAGAGTATCTTTGGCCACTTTTAACATTCAGACTCACAGGAAGGATGTTCTAATAAATATAATTATGAAATCACTAATTACAATGTTCAAGGCGTCTTTATTGTTACTGGCATTCTTTATAGTTTGCATTGAGGCGAATTCTCAACCCCTTACAGGGAGTAAGACCGTTGGTGCCGGAGGCAATTATTCAACTCTTTCATTGGCAGTTAATGCTTTAAATATCAATGGTGTTGGTTCGGGTGGTGTGACTTTTATGCTTACCGATGCTTTATATCAGGAGCCGCAACCCTTAACAATTTCTGCAAGTGGAACAAGTTCTGCTCTTGTCACCTTTAAACCGGCCGCAGGAGTGAGTCCGAAAATAACTATTAGCGCAGTTGCAGCAAGCCAATGGGGGATAAAACTCGACGGAGCGGATTGTATTGTTTTTGATGGCTCCAATAATGGCACTGAAACAAGGGATCTGGCTTTTGAACTGGCCGGCACCCATGGAAGTGTTTTTTATCTCACCAATTCGGCTGATAACAATACCATCAGGAATTGCAGTATTAAATCGTTTGCAAACGATAGTACTGCCGATATTGGTATTTTGATCAAAGGAGCAGGCTGTGATTCTACTTTGATTCAAAACAATCACATTTTTAATGCCTTCGAAGGGATCGATATTTTTGCCCCCGGCTCCTCCGGAATATCCTATGGAACACGAATCCTAAATAATAGGGTAGGGGACTCTCTGATGCATATTTCAACCTATGGAATCTATTGCGCCTACTCTCAAAACCTGCAAATCATTGGAAATGAAGTGTGTTTTATAATTCGCGATAAGAAATCAAACTCTCCCGAAGGGATTTTTGTTCCAACAGTAGTCAATCAGGTGTTGCGCATCGAAAAAAATAAAATCCATGATTTGTACAGTACCTGCGTTGATGGCATGGGAGGCAAAGGAATTTACCTGATGTTGATGGACAACAATCCGAATATTTCGATCATTAATAATATGATCTGGCATCTGGGAACAGGCATCTCTCATACAGTGTATTCAACCATTGATACTTACGCGCCGGTGGGAATATACATGTACCGAAGTTCAACAAATATTACGTCGGGGGCTATAAAAATTCAACACAATTCGATCTATCTTACACCCGATAATGTTCATGGTTTAAATCCGAATATGGCATTTGCCATGGGTATGTATATCGGTGTGGGCATAGGCGGAACTACGATAGGGTCAGGGGTCATCGAATTCAGAAACAATATGATACAAATAAACATTGGTGAGTCGGGTGCCGGGTTTACCGGATCCGAAGCCTATGGGATTTATAGTGCGTCAACTACCCGGGATCCTTTTGCAGCCGGCAAACTCGATTATAATATTTATTATTACACGGGTCAGGATAACAATTTTGTTGGCAGGTTTATGCCTAATACAAGCGGTTTAAGTTTTATTCAATGGAAAGCGGCTACCGGTCAGGACGCTCATTCGCTTAACCAGGACCCAATGTTTATTTCCGTAT
>CAIXAQ010000175.1 GCA_903917425.1 uncultured Bacteroidales bacterium | reverse complement strand
TTACAACTGCCCCGGGAAATAATTTTTCGAGTGTTAATTATGATAATGTCAACAATAAACTATTTGCCTCGGATGCTGAATATAATTCAGGCGGAAGTTATACCGGGAATAAAGTAGTTGAGATTAACACGGCCAGTGGCGAGGTAATTGAACGAGGGGTGTTGGCAGGTTTTCCTTACTACCTGGGAGGTTCGTCATCTTTTGACCAGAATTCAGGGAGCTTCCTGCTGGTTGGTTATGACGCCGCTTTTAATGAGAGAATGATCGTTTTTAATACACTTAACAATACATTTGTTACAGGATATGTTCCCGATAGGGTCTCAGAGATCGTTTGTGATAATTATTCATTTGCCAGGAATACATACATGGCAACTTCAGTAGGGGAGACGAATAAAAGAGAGATCTCAATCTTTCCAAATCCCGCCACCGACTGGTTAAACATAAGCGGAAACAGTAACTATACCCATATAGATATTATAGATGTGCGCGGGCAAAAACGCTTATCAGCAAAACTTGACCAATCCACTACTCAGATTCCTGTATCAACCTTACCGGCCGGGATCTTTATTTGCCGGTTGAGCGGAACAGGTTTGAACAGCAAGTATTTCAGGATGGTAAAACAATAGCCTCAAACGTCATACTCAGTGCATTTGCAAGCCATAACCTGGACAAGCCAGAACCGTTCGGCTGAGCTCACGCCGAAGCCAAAAAGGAACACCAAACACATAACATTAAATTAAAAATGAAAAAGTAAAGAGCTTGCAATACTTTCATATTTTAAGTTCTGAGCTTATCGTTTTAATTCCCTCCGGGATAGTATGCCGGAAAAAAATATCAAACCATTGTTTATGACATTCCTTCACATTTACCTCCTCGCTTTATCCGCCATTCTCTCAATGATGACAATTTTGTGGCTGATCAGTGTTAAAATTAAAAATGTAAGCATAGTCGATTTGTTCTGGGGCTTTGGGTTTGTTGTTGCCGGCGCAGTTTATTATATCAGCACCGAAGGCCTGGAGGCACGGAAAATTCTTTTAATGAGTATGGTGGCTTTGTGGGGGCTTCGTTTGTCCATTCACCTCACCTTGCGCAACCATGGCAAAGGCGAAGATTTCAGGTATCAGAAATTCAGGAGAGACTTTGGCGAACACCGTTACTGGTGGTATAGTTTCTTTTCGGTTTTCCTGCTTCAGGGCATTCTGATGTGGCTTATTTCGGCACCCTTGCTGGGAGCCCAGTTTTACACGGGTAACGAACTTGGAATACTTGATTTTACGGGAGTTGCAATCTGGATAATCGGTTTCATATTTGAAGCAGGTGGCGATATTCAATTGGCCCGGTTTAAAGAAAATCCGGCAAATAAAGGCAAAGTGCTGAATACTGGTTTCTGGCATTACACGCGTCATCCCAATTATTTTGGCGATGCAGCAGTTTGGTTTGGGTACGGGCTAATATGCATTTCGGCAGGAAGTTATTGGCCGGTACTGGGATCAGTTTTAATGACGGCTTTAATAATCAAAGTTTCGGGAGTTGCTTTGCTCGAAAAAACATTGAATACTACAAAACCCGGGTACCAGGAATATGTGAGGAGGACAAGTGCTTTTATTCCGTGGTTCCCGCGTAAATAGAAGGGGTGGATGTGGGATGTCGGACCTGGGACATGAAAAGTAGTTAATGGAAAATGGAAAAATAGAAAATAGGCACCGTAACTCTTGAACTTTGAAAGCGAAGCATTTGAACCTTTGAACGCAAAGCATTTGAACCTTGAACGCGAAGCATTTGAACCCCTGAACCTGGAACATTGAACCCTTTACACATAATAAACAAATCATTTAACCTAAGATCATGTTTATCCTCGAAAATATTTGGCTTATCCTGTTCATTGCCTGGGGAATACCTCTTACTTTTTACAGGAGTAAGTTTAGAAAAATCGTTTACCAGACCGATAGCTGGACTATCAATGTTAAGCCATATTTCTGGAAAGAATTGAAAGCTCTTTTCGGAAACATGTATCCAGATGACAGGAATTACCTGAAATTCAGGAATTTCTATCGTTTTTACCTCATAATTTACCTGCTCTTATTTGCATCATACTTAACTTTCAATAAAAATAGTAACATGAATGAGCTTAAAATCGGAAGCACAATTCCAGCCTTTTCGTTGCCCGATCAAAACGGGATTCTGTTTGACATCAATTCTGTTCTTGGCAAAAAGAACCTGGTAATTTATTTCTATCCAAAAGACGACAGTCCGGGTTGTACGGCTCAGGCCTGCTCATTCCAGGATCAGTTCGAAGTTTTTAAGGAAGCCGATGCGGTTATTATAGGAATTAGCGGCCAATCGGTCGAAAGCCATAAGGAATTTGCGCTAAAACACAGGCTGACTTTTACCCTGCTGAGCGACGAAGGAAATAAAATCCGGAAGCAATTCGGCGTACCGACCAATTTGCTTGGATTATTGCCGGGTCGTGTAACCTATGTGGCTGATAAAACAGGTAAAGTGATCTATATTTTCAATTCGCAAATTCAGGCAACCAAGCATGTGGACGAAGCACTCAGGATACTAAAGGAATCAAAATAAGCCAATTATGAAACCCACCCACATACCAAAGTTACTTGCCGCACTTCTTTTGCCCCCCGGAGTAGGAGCCATAGCCGGACTATTTACAGCAAAAGCAATTCCGGAATGGTATGCCACGCTCAATCAACCATCGTTTAATCCGCCCAACTGGGTTTTTGGGCCGGTTTGGATAACTCTTTACATTATCATGGGTATTTCGTTGTTTATGGTCTGGAAACTGGAAGCTGGCAAACAACGCGACCAGGCTATACTCGTTTTTATGGTGCAACTGCTTTTAAATTTCTGCTGGAGTTTTTTCTTCTTCTATTTCAAAATGATCGGTGTTGCATTAGCCGATATTGTAGTGTTGTGGTTAATGATTGTTGTTATGCAGGTACGTTTTTACAAGTTAAAACCGGTGGCGGCGTATATCAACATCCCTTACCTTTTATGGGTAACTTTTGCCACTGCGCTTAATGCGACATATTTTTTACTGAACAGCAATTGATGGCAAATAAATCGCAAAATCTACACCGTATCTAAGCTGCTGTAATACAAATACATGGGATGTTCTACTGGACGGCCATAAATAAATATTCGTTAATTTTGAAGAAAGAAAGTGAAGACCAGAACTCACTTAAAAAACGGGGCGAAACTGAAAAGCCATATGAGCCAGGAAAACTATTAAGATAACTAAAATGACAAATCTCGCTGTGATTGCCCAACTAATTGTTGCTCTATCCATTGTAATTGTATGGGTATTCCGTTTCGACAATATCGTAAAAGAATTTAAACAATATGGATTGAGCGATTTAACCCGCACCATGGTTGGATCGGCTAAAATTGCTCTGGCTACCTTACTGGTTGCAGGCATCTGGTATCCTTCGCTGGTGCTTATCCCTGCACTTATTATGGCTTTCCTGATGCTTAGCGCACAGTATTTTCATTTCAAAGTCAATAACCCATGGCAGAAACGGATGCCGTCGTTGTTTCTTCTGGTGTTGTGCCTTTTTATCGCTTTGGTATCGCTAAATATTATTTCTTGATGCGGATTCTTGATATACTCATTATGCTTTCGGGTTTATCTTTCTTAGTATACGGAATAACCTATTTTTCATCTCCGCATATGAAGAGTGAATTTGTGCGCTTTGGGTTGGTTAAATTTGGAATTCTTACCGCAGTGCTTGAGATTCTTGGAGCTTTAGGTTTAATTATAGGTTTATTTAACAATTTTATTTTACTGATCGCTTCGGGAGGATTGGCTATTTTAATGCTTTTTGGCTTTTTGGCCAGGTTAAGAGTTAAAGACAGCTTGTTGGTTTCGTTGCCGGCAATTCTCTATATGGCGTTGAATGCATACATTTTTTTCAGGACTATGGAGATACTCCAGCAAGGATTCAATTAAATAAGTAAAAAATATAAGCACCCGATTAAAAAATGGACTTATTCAGTACCGAATTTGAAAAGAATGCTAATTTATTACCCAAAGATGGTACAGTAAATTATTATGGTAAAGTTTTTTCAAAAAAGGAAGCTGACTATTATTTGGAATGCCTGTTACGAACAATAGAATGGAAAAATGATGAGGCCGTAATCTTTGGGAAACATATAATTACCAAACGAAAAGTGGCCTGGTATGGCGATCAGGATTTTGAATACACCTATTCCAAAACCACAAAAAGAGCGTTACCCTGGACTACGGAATTGCTTGAATTAAAGTCTGTTGCTGAAAACCGGACGGGCGAAACGTACAATTCCTGCCTGCTTAATTTATACCACAGCGGCGACGAAGGAATGGCCTGGCACAGCGATGCGGAGAAAGATCTGAAACAAAACGGGGCAATTGGTTCTTTAACTTTTGGCGCTGAGCGGAAATTTTCCTTCAAACACAAACAAACCAGAGTAACAGTTTCAGTTATTTTAGAACACGGCAGCCTGCTGGTAATGAAAGATACTACCCAAACCTATTGGTTACACAGACTTCCTCCAACAAAATTAATTGCAAAACCAAGGGTCAACCTGACTTTCAGGACAATTATAGCATAGAGTAGTTTTTTTCAAGAAAGAGGAAAAGGTGCACCCACAGCAGTTTTACTGTCTGAATGCTCATTTTCAAATTATCTCATTTTCAAATTTTCAAATTGCCCAATTATCGCATTAACTCATTAAGAACAGGAACATCCGCACCCGCAACCTTCAGGTTTTTTGCCGGTAACTGTAATGCTGAAAATACCGGTTTCGCCGTTACTGAACTTTTTTAATTCTTCGGCTGACATATATTTCAGGAGCAGTTCATCAGGAATTTCAATTTTCTTTTCTTTTTTAACTTCTACGTTTACAAAGCCCGACTCTTCGATAATCCTGAGATATTCGCCTTTCGGTAATGCTCCCGAAACGCAGCCGGCATACATAACGGCGTCCTCTTTCAGGCCTTTCGGCAACTCACCTTGCAGCACCACATCCGAAATGCAGAAATGGCCTCCCTGTTTTAAAACCCTGAATATTTCGCTGAATGCCAGTTGTTTATCGGGAACAAGGTTTAATACGCAATTGCTGATCACAACATCAACAACTCCAAACCTAACGGGGATATTTTCGATATCGCCCTGTATAAAATCCACGTTGGTATAGCCCAATTTCCGTGCATTCTCGCGTGCTTTCTCTATCATGGCTTCGGTAAAATCCAAACCGGCAACATAACCGGTTTCGCCAACAAGCGCCCTGGCAACAAAACAATCGTTTCCGGCTCCCGATCCGAGGTCAAGCACCGTATTTCCGGGTTGTATGCCGGCATATTCTGTCGGTAGTCCGCACCCCAGGCCAAGGTCGGCATCAGGGTTATACCCTTGCAGTTTGTCGTAATTTTCGCTGAATATCGAATAATCAACCACCGACCCACACGACGTGGCACCACAACAGGATGGGGCATTCTGCTCCTTGGTTTGTTTGGCGATTTCGGCATATTTTTCTTTAACGATTTGTTTAATATCTTCCATGTTATCAGTTATTTAGAATTATTAATAATTTGTTCTGTAATTTTTACGGCGTCAACAACATATTTCCGGCAGTTGTTATGAAATAAATTCTGTTCGTTTATCAGGCTGAGTTCTTTCTCATCCCTCATATCCAGGTCGTTCAGCAATTTATGGCAGTTGGTCGATCCGTTCATTTTGGTAAACTCATCGAATAACTGCACAGTCTTTTCATAGGTAAGCAGTTTTTTTTCATCGCTGTCGTCTTTTCCTTTGCCAAACTTTAGGCCCAATGCCATGGCAGCGCCGGTTACTGCGCCGCAGGTAAGTTGTTGTCGTCCCATCCCACCGCCGAATGCGCAGGCAACCCGAAGTGATTCATCTTCAGTTAATCTTAATTCTTCGGCAAATGCGGTCAACACCGATTGAGAGCAATTAAATTTGTTATCGAAGTACGATAATGCCTTCTCTCTATGATCCATTTTAAGCTTTTTTTATTTGTTCGTCATATAATTTGCGAAATGCCAGTTTAATTTCATCGCGCACACGGTAAAATTCACCCATGATAAAATTCTTGGAGCCAACTGCATGCGAAGGATCATCGAAGCCTATGTGCAAACGATGTTTAACTTTTCCAAAAAATGCCGGGCAGGCTTCGTTAGCACCGCCACAAACGGTAATTACATAATCCCATTCTTCGTTCAGGTATTTATCAATGGAATCGGAGGCGTGATGGCTGATATCAATACCGGCTTCATTCATGACTTCAACAGCTGTTTCATTCAGTTTTCCAGAAGCCTGAGTTCCGGCCGAACAAATGGTAAGATTTTTATCAAAGGACTGCAGAAAGCCATGTGCCATCTGGCTTCGACACGAATTCCCGGTGCATAAAATAAGTATCTTCATTTGGTTAACATTTACAGGATTTAGATTTTTCGAGATTCAGAGCCAGTTCGCGAAGTACACTGATTATCTCGTCCAGGCCGACAGTATTGATGCAGTAATTAACTTTTGCGCCTTCAACTGTGCCTTGTATGAGGTTGCAATCTTTCAACTCCTGCAGGTGCTGGCTCACAGTGGTGCGGCTAAGAGGCAGTTCTTCGGTTATGTCGCCGTTAATACAACTGCCTGTTTCAATCAGGTAATTGATAATGGCAAGCCTTGCAGGATGCGACAGTGCCTTGAAATAAACGGCAGCCTTCTGCAAAGTTTCGTCAAATAATTCTGTTTTTGCCATCAGGGATTACTAATTAAGACGCAAATATACGACATATTTTAACCTGACGTATAAATACGGCATAAAAATATTAAAATTGTTTTACGTTGAATGCAAGGAGTTGGCCTTTTTTGGTCAGAAAACCGAAGTCAGGAGACGGAAGTGTTTGCAAAATGACAATAAATTCTACCAATGAAAAACAAGCCGAAGAATATTAATTATCTTTCAATGTGTTACTTAAAATAGCACAAAATGATATTCAGGGTTGCTTCCGACTCCCGTCTTCTGACTTCCGACAATATAAATATACCTGCAAAATTAGTAGTAACAGAAAAATTAATATCACCAGGAGAAAAGGCTATTCCTTCTTCTCGTAAGCATTAATAATTCGTGTTACTAATTTATGACGCACCACGTCGCGTATATCGAGTGTAATGAAATCAATACCATTAATATTCTTGAGTATTTTCATGGCCTGCACCAGCCCGGAATTCTGGTTGCGGGGCAGGTCGATCTGGGTAATATCGCCGGTGATAACAAATTTGGAAGAGCGCCCCATGCGTGTAACGAACATTTTAAGTTGCCCTTCGGTACAGTTTTGTGCTTCGTCGAGGATGGCAAAGGCATTTTCGAGGGTACGTCCGCGCATAAAAGCCAGGGGTGCAATTTCTATGGTGCCGTCTTCGAGATAACCAACCAGTTTTTGCGTAGGTATCATATCGCGCAGTGCATCGTACAAAGGCTGAAGGTACGGATCGAGTTTATCTTTCAGATCGCCGGGAAGAAAACCGAGGTTTTCACCTGCTTCAACTGCCGGCCGGGTGAGTACGATTCGCCTTACTTCCTTATTCTTTAACGCCCGAACTGCCAATGCCACAGCGGTATATGTTTTCCCGGTTCCTGCTGGACCAATGGCGAAAATCATATCATTATCGGCAATGCTGTGAACCATTCGCTCCTGGTTTATGGTACGCGCCCGGATCATCATGCCGTTTTTGCCATGCACCAAAACATCGGCATTAGCTTCACGGAATGTGGAAATAACTTCGCTCGCATTGCCATTGCCTGCCAGCTTACGGATATCGTCCTCATCGAGACGACCATAATTATCAAAAAACATGAGCAGAGAGGTAAATAACTGCGAGAACGTTTCATTATCCTGTTCATCGCCGTTTATTCGCAGCAGGTCGTCGCGGGCGATGATTTTTAATTTCGGGAAAAGTTCGCGCAACAAATTGATATTGCGATCGTTGATGCCAAATATATCAGGAGGGCTATAGGATTCGAGTGAAAAAGTGCTTTCGGTCATGTATTACGTTCTGTTGGATAGGATGAACTTGTATAACACAAAATTAATGTTTATTCCACATTATACGGGGATATTTTTTACTTTTGATGCAGCGGAGGAGGGTTTGTTGTTGGTAAAAAATGGTTAATCGAAAATAGAAAATGGTTAATCGAAAATCGAAAATGGTTAATCGAAAACAGAAAATCGTTAATCGTTAATCGAAAATCGTTAACCGTTGATCTTAATCATTAATCGTCAGTAAAAAATGGCCAATAGAAGATCCTTAATGAGAAATAGAAAATGGTTAATTGTTCATTGTCAATTGTCAATCGTTCTATCAGAATTCCAGGCAGTTAATACGATATAGCAGTCTCTTTTCTTTACAAAATACAACTCAACAATCACTATTTTCCATTTTCCATTTACTATTAACTAAACCAATCCATGCCAATTATTACCTTGCTAAGCGACTGGGGACTTACCGAACACTATGTAGCTTCGGTAAAAGGAGCTATTCTTAGCCGGATGCCGGATGCTGTGATAGTTGATATTTCGCATAATATCAGGCAGTTCGATATCAAGCATGCCTCTTTTGTAATGCGCAATGCCTGGCCTTATTTCCCGGAAGGAACCATTCACATTATCGGGGTGGATACGATTGAATCGCCCAAGCACCCGCATGTCATCGTAAAATCGGAAGGACATTATTTTATTGGTGCCGATACAGGTTTAATATCTCTTATACTCAGTAAGGAACCTGACAAAATCATTTCAATTACGGAAATCCAGGATTCGGGGTACCATACATTTCCGTCGCGCGACAGGTTTGTGAAAGTGGCGGTGCTGTTAGCCAGGGGAACAAGCATGGATGAACTGGGCATGCCATTGCAATCACTCAATATTAAAACCCTGTTGCAGCCTGATTTTAATGGGAAAATCATCTTTGGAAAAGTAATGCATATCGATCATTATAAAAATATTTTTGTAAATATTACCGAGAAATTTGTCCGCGAATGCATGGGTAAAAACGAATACTATATACTTTGCAAAAAGGATAAAATTCCGCTTGTAAGAGCCTATGATGATGTCCGCGAGGGAAATCCCTGCGCTTTGTTTGCTTCAAACGGTTACCTTCAGGTTGCCATAAACCGTGGCAAAGCTTCATCCTTGCTTGACTTAGGGATAGATGATGATGTTTTCGTGGTTATTGAAAAAGACTGAGTAAGATAAGACGGAACAGTATATTGAAAATGCGGAGCTTAAAAGTCATATCGATACAGTGCCTAAAGTAAAAAGTGCCTAGAATGCCTAAAGTGCCTCCTTAACTTGAAATATTGTTAATTGAAATCTGAGCCCTTCATCAGATTTTGCAACATATTGAGATTTTGTGAATCATTCATCACTTTCTCACGAAAACCTTTTGGCATTCAAGCTATGAATTGCTAATAATTTTAGGCACTCTAGGCACTTTAAGTATTTTAAGTACTCTTAAAAAATAAATCTTAATCAGGGTGAATAGGTATCAAAAGTCAAAATTTGTACTTTTAAGAGATTTTTTAAACTGAATTGATAAATTTTGCCAACTCCTTTTCGCATGTACAATTTTATTGATGCCCCCGAAAGCCGGAAAGAAAAACGTTTGATTTGGGCCGCTACCCGATCGGTGCTCGAAAATATCGGGTTTTTACGAAATAAAAACGGCAAAAGGAGCCGAAGCCACTGGAACCTGTTTGTGCGTTTGTTGAACATTTTTGCATTTTTTTTGAGGATAACCGGCCATTACCAGAAAGGATACGGCAACGCCAAAACAATTCGTATCAGTGAGGTGACCCTCGGATACCCAAATCTTCCGGCTGCTTTTGATGGTTTCAGGATATTGCACCTTTCGGATCTGCATATTGACAGCATACCGGGTTTTGCATCAATCATCAGCAAAAAAATTAAAAAACTTGAGTTCGATATCTGTTTTCTAACAGGCGATTACCGCCGAGACAATTCGGGGAGTATCCTACAAATCCTGAAGCCGTTTAAAATCCTTTCGAAATACATACAGGCACCGTTTGGCACTTTCGCCGTGCTGGGGAATCACGACACCTTTTTAATGGCACAATACGAAAGTCAGTCGGGTTTGGAATTGCTGGTCAACGAATCGGTCGAAATTGTGAAGGACGGGCAGAAAATCCTGGTCACAGGCACCGATGATCCTTTCAGTTATTATACCGAACAAGCCTTGCTAAGCCTCGATACGAGGGGGTACGATTTCAAAATAGCCCTGGTACACACCTCCGAACTGGCGAAAGCCGCTTCTGCCAATAAATACGACCTCTACCTTTGCGGCCATACACATGGCGGGCAGATTTGCCTGAAGGAAGGATTCCCTCTTGTAAGCCACCAGTTTGAAGGCAAAAATTTTAACCACGGCCAATGGAAAGTCGGCAAAATGATAGGTTATACATCGCGGGGAGTTGGCGTAAGCGGAATGCCGGTACGGTTCAACTGCCCGGCGGAAGTGGTGCTGATTACGCTGAAAAAAGCATGACACCAGAACTACTGTTTTAGAACGACACTTCGAATATAAGGAAGCCCCGAAAGGGCTTAATATACCAACGCAGGGTCTTGCTGCCCTGCGTTGGTAAAAAGAGAATAATCCCCCTTAGCCCTGAAAGGGCGAAATTAATCCCAAACGTACCGCTCATCATATTCGACCTTATACTTTTTGAGGAACAACCTGTATTCATCCTGGAAGGTTTTTTTGCCGTGATGTTCGTGCTGGTTGGCGATATAGGCTATGACCCGGTCTACTTCGGCCGGATTTACCGAAAAAGCACCATACCCATCCTGCCAGTAAAAGTTATATAACGATATATCTTTGGTCTTCATCCACTTCGAGGAATGCGATTTCACTTCTTCCAGAAGTTTCATCAGTGCTATTTTTTTCGAAAGCATACAAAGGATATGCACATGATCGGTATAGCCACCTATTTTTATAACAGGTGATTCCAGGTTGTTGCATATCCCGCCCATATAACTGTATAGTTCTACATCGTATGGCGGATGAATGAGCGGTTGCCTGTGTTTGGTGCTGAATACGATATGCACGTAATTTTTTACCAGTGATTGTCCCATAGTCTATATATTACGCCCCTTTGGGGCTGGATTAGCGAGATCGAC
>CAIXAQ010000174.1 GCA_903917425.1 uncultured Bacteroidales bacterium | reverse complement strand
GGAAGAAAGTGCTAATTTGAAATTTATTCCTACTAATGAGAAATGATTTGAATAAAAGTAATTGACCAGAAAGCTTCACTTTCATAGGATAAAAGAAGTTGTCAAGAGAACTTCTGACTTCTGACTTTCGTCTTCTGACTTCCGGCATTTTCAATTCACCCATAAAATTAACAGTAGATCCTATATTTCAAAGATTAGTGCTTATGATAGGATTAATTAGAAACCTATTTGAACACTAAAGAAACCCGTTCCGGTGTGTAACGAATTATTTTAGCATCACTAAATCCTGAATGCTATGCGTACCAAAACACAACGACTCATGATCTGGCAGGCAATCCTATTGATAGTCATAGCGGCAATGATTCTTATGATTATTTATTTCTGATAAATAATTATTTCCCAGAAAAAATAAGATAAAAGTGAAATATTTACATTAAACCACAACACTATGAAAAGTAATACTTTACGCAGATTAATGATTTTCCTGGTAATATTAACATGTTTTGCACAATCCGGGAAGTCGCAGGTTCTGTTATACGACAACTTCGATTATCCTGCCGGAGATTCTCTCATATGGCATAACTGGCTTACACAACAAACCTCACTTATAAATGCGATAATGGTATCCGGTGAAGGTCTGACCTATACAGGATATCCTTGTTCCGGAATAGGAAAAGCAGCATTGATTGGCACAACAGGGCAGGATGTTTTCAGGGGGTTCGTGAAACAAACGGCCTCAGGTTCAACTATTTACATGGCCTTCCTTGCAAAGGTTACTGCTGGTGCGACCGGCGATGTTTTCATCACATTAAAGGAATCGTCGACTTCTGCAACCAATCTGAATTTCAGGGGCAGGGTTTATGCAAAGGTAGATGGCTCAAATAACCTGGCCTTCGGGCTTTCGAAAGGCGCTATTACAGCTCCGGCTACAGCAAATTATACGACTTCAACATACAGTCTCAACACAACATATTTGCTGATAATGAAATATAAAATTGTTGAAGGCACAACCAACGACAGCGCTTTTCTTTTCATTAACCCTGCCAGTATGACTACCGAACCTGCTGTTCCTAACATTGTGGCCACTGACATTACAGCCTCAGACCTGGGTCTTGGATCGGTGCTTTTAAGGCAAGGCACTACCGGGCAGGCTCCAAACGTGGTTGTTGACGGAGTGAGGGTAGCTAAAACCTGGTTACATGCACTTGGTAAAAGCAACATTGCAACACTCAGCGACCTCAAAGTTGACGGACTTACGGTAAGCGGATTTTCACCAGATATTACAAGCTACAATGATACAGTTCCTGCAGGCCAACCAACAGTTGCAGTAACTGCCACCACAACGGATTGGGCGGCAACGGCAGTTATTAATACGGCAGCCACCGTTCCTGGTGTTTCCTCCATACTTGTTACTGCCGATGATGGCACAACCACAAAGACCTATACTGTTAATCATGCCTATGCGTACCATACAATCAGCGCATCGGTTATGCCGGGATCCACTGGAAGCATTGCCGGCACTGGAATTTATGGACAAGGTTTTTCTGCTACTTTAACCGCATCCCCGGCCACCAATTATATTTTTTTAAACTGGACAGAAAGTGGAAATGTGGTGAGTTCCAATAGTGTGTATACTTTTATTGTCGGTGGAGACCGGACTTTGGTCGCCAATTTTGTGCCGGCATCTTTTCAGGTTACTGCAACGGTAGTGCCTGTTGATGGCGGCTCTGTTTCCGGGACCGGCGCTATACCTTACGGCACAAATGCAACCTTAACTGCCACTCCTGCAACAGGCTTTACTTTTGCGCAATGGACCGAGGGTGCGACTGTTCTTGGCTCAAACCCACAACTGGTCATCACGAATGTTACCGCAAACCATGATGTGATTGCACAGTTTCAGGTTCAGGTCTTCAATATAACGGCAACCGCCAATCCCGCTGTGGGTGGAGTGGTAACAGGTTCAACGGCTGTATCTTATGGATCGAGCGCAACGGTTTCGGCTGCTGCAAATGCAGGCTATATATTCGAAAACTGGACTGAAAACGGAACTGTTTTAGGAACAAGTCCTGAATTAACGCTTACCAATATTACGGCAAATCATATTCTTGTTGGGAATTTTGTGCAAAGTGTTAATACCTATACTGTTTCGGCATCGGCGAACCCTACACAGGGAGGTACTATAACGGGGACAGGTAATGTTCCGCAAGGCGGAAGTATTACCCTCACCGCAATTGCCAATCCAAATTATAAATTCTATAACTGGATGGAGAATGGGACTGTAATCGGCACCAATTTATCCATTATACTTACCAACGTAACGGCAAACCATGCCCTGGTTGCAAACTTCCTGTCAACTGTAGGATGGATTGATAATATTGATAAAAGGATTAAAGTGTTCCCGACAATTACCCGCGAAAAGTTTAATATTGAGTCAGTAATCGAAATCAGGGAGATATCCGTTGTAAGTATTAATGGCACTGAAATCAAGCGGCTTTTGATAAATGCGAAGGAAGCTCAGATTGATGCTAATAGTTTGCGAAAAGGAATTTATATCCTGAAGATTATCACTTCTCAGGGAACTGTCACCCGGAAGGTATCTGTTGAGTAGTATTAGCAACACTCGATGGGAAAGATATGAGAAATTGATAATTGATTGATTTATTTACCTGAATCATTGGTTTCAAAAGCCCCCTCGCAAATCTGGGGCTTTTGATTTTCCTGCTCAATTAGGATAAAGTTTCTCTTTTTTGGAATGGTCACAATAGAAACCTAATTGAACTATTCAGAAACCCTTTGATTGTGTATAATAATTACCTTTATCATTAGTAAATCACAAAATAACAGAAGAGAGTCGGAATAGAGCAGGCTGGCTGATATTTTTTAAAAATACAATAAAAATATTACCGGGCTGATAAACAGAACTTTGACTAATTGTATAAAACCAAATAATATGAAAAAAAATCTACTCATCGCAGTAATTGTTGTTTTATGGCTGACCTCAGCAGGTTCGTTGCTGGCACAGACGTATCATTTCCAGGAAGGATTTGTCACTAATGCGCCACCCACGGGCTGGATTGCAACAAATGTTGCTTATTCCACGAACTATAATAACAATCTCTATACCGGGACTTATTCGCTGAAATTAAAACCGAATGAGTCGTTTCTGATCACCAAGGCGGTAAACACTGCTGCCATATTAGAGTTTTATGTCAGGGTTCGCGACACAACCAAGCTTAGTGATTTTCACCTGAAAATTGAAAAATCATATGATAAAGTTGCATGGACAGAGCTAAAAACGGATCCATGCAATATGAAGAATGATTCGGTTTTTCAGAAAGTTACTATCCCGATCAACGATAATGCCACTACAATATATATCAGGTTCCATGCCATTTCGGTTAATGGAACTGCAACCCTGGGACTATGTTATATTGATGATGTCAGCATAACCAAAATGGTAGTTTCTCCAAGTGATGCCACCCTTAATGACCTTACCTATAATGGAGCAAGTATTGAAGGATTTGCGGCCTCCATCCTCGAATATGCAAAAGAGGTACCTTATAGTGTTGAACAAATTGCAATTGGCGGAGTACTGAATAATCCAGGTGCATCGATGGTTATCACTAATCCGACTAACCTTCGGGGTTATCTTGCCGACCGCACAGGTAGCGTGAAAGTGACTTCTCAGGATGGAACGGTTACTAAAATCTATAAAATTGTATTCACTGTATCTGACTATATTTATAAAGTCGGTTTTACTCTAACAGGTGATGGAGTCATGCCAGTTCTGGGCTGGCGGGGTGGTTACACCTACACTTCAGCAACTATACCAATGGGAAATCATGCCGAATTCGATGGTGCTGCTGCGCTCAAGTTTATGCGTGGGCAACCTGATAAAATAGGATATCTGAATACTGCAAAATACATTAAATCCGATTCCCTCTCTTTCTGGCTGGCTGTGGATCAGCCTGACGGAGTTGAAAACTTGCTGGTTGAGAAACGGGTTAATGGAGGGGTAAAAATCATAATCGATAATATCAATTCATCAAAAATGACAGGTCAATGGCAGCAATTCAAGTACAAAATCGGAGAAGCCGACAGTACTGAGATCATATTAACCCCGACCCTTACTGCCGAGGGTCTGACCCGAATTTGGATCGACGACCTCGCAATGAAAGGCAAAAAAGTAAGTGGCCTGTCAATTGATGAAAAGATTGCAGACAAGTTCATCTCAATCTACCCAAATCCTGTTCAGGCAGAAATGACAGTGAGAATTCAGAAAACTGAAAGCACCTCAGGGTATAAAGAGGTCAAAATTTGCGATATGACCGGCCGTGTATTAGCGACTCAATCCATTAATAAAGAATGGCTTTTACTTGATGTAAGCAGCCTGCCCAAAGGTATTTATCTCCTGAAGTTTGATGGTGGCAACAACCCGCATTCCAGGAAGTTTATAAAGAACTAAGGTAAACCCAAACAACTATCCCGGAATAAATTTTTCCTGCATTTCTGTCAGAACCATGCATTTTATTGCTTCTATATATCTTTGATGCTTTAAATGACAGATTCAGTTTAAAATTGATTCAGCCATCCGGTGAAAAATATTCACTGTAAAATTCAGGTTTAATTTTATGTTACCAGCCCTGTCAAGAATTTTCTCAACCCGGAATATTGTCATTGATATCATAGTTCTTGGTTGCATTTATTTCATACCTGCTTTGGCTCACATGGCATCTTTCCCGGTATATTTATTCGACCCGATGAGGATTTTTATGCTGGCAGGCTTCTTGCTAACCAGGCAGAATGCGCAGGCATATTTTCTGGCTGTCACAATACCATTGTTTTCTTTCCTGGTAACCGGTCATCCGCTAATTTTAAAAGCTTGCCTGGTTTCATTTGAGCTGACAGTGAATGTATTTATACTCATTTCTCTACTCAACCGCACGAGGATTCATCCGGCTATAAGCCTTTTAACCAGTATCTTTGTGAGCAAAATAGCCTATTATTCGTTTAAAGCTGCCCTCATTGGTATGGGAGTTTTAGAAGGAGATCTGGTTACAACTCCTTTGCTCACTCAATTGTATACCTGCCTGTTAATCACTGCTTTATTTTCTTTTTTCCGGATAATTTCAGGAAATCGAAAAGAAATTTCTTGACAGGTTTTAAAATACATTCATTTGATCTATTCCTATCCGAATTAAATGATTCTGAAATATGTTTAAACTACGCTCACTCCTGTTTTTTCTTGCCTTCGGATCCTTTCTCGGCGCTCGAAGCCAGCAAAGTCTTATCCAGAATGCTTCAAGCCGCTGTATACAAACCCTGAACGGCAAATGGAATTACATTGTTGATCCTTACGAAATGGGGTATTACGATTATCGCTCAGTGCCGTATGATGAAAATCCCAAACAGACGGACAGAGCTTATTATACTAATACAAAACCGAAGGATAAGTCCGAGCGTATTGAATACGATTTCGATAAATCGCCAACGCTGCTTGTTCCACGCGACTGGAACTCACAAAAGGAAAACCTGTTTTATTACGAAGGTTCAGTCTGGTATAAAAAATCATTCGATTACAGGAAAGCCGGCGACGGTAAAAGGCTTTTTGTTTACATTGGTGCAGCTAACTACCGTTCCGATATTTATCTCAACGGGAAAAAACTTGGATTTCACAAAGGGGGCTTTACGCCCTTTAATTTCGAAATTACTGATTTGGTTAAAGAAAAAGACAACTTCCTGATCCTGAAGGTAGATAACAAACGTAAAGCCGATGAAGTACCGACACTTAATACCGATTGGTGGAATTACGGTGGCATAACCCGCGATGTACAACTGATCGAAACGCCGGCAACTTTTATCAGGGACTATTTTATTCAACTGAAGAAATCCTCGTCGGACAATCTTGGAGGGTATGTTCAGCTCGATGGGAACAATAAGGCAGGTATTTCAGTGGAAATTTCTATCCCTGCATTGAAAGTAAAACAGAATATTGTAACAGATGCAAATGGGTATGCTTTAATTGATTTCAAGGTGAGCGGTATAAAGCGTTGGTCGACAAATGACCCGTTTCTTTACGACATAAATCTAAGCACGACCGAAGATAAAACAACCGACAGGATCGGATTTCGTACGATCGAAACCAGTGGAACTGATATTCTTCTCAACGGAAAACCCTTATTCCTGAAAGGAGTGAGTATTCATGAGGAAAATGCAATCAGGGGCGGTCGGGCCAGTTCGCGCGAAGATGCCCTGATGCTGTTAAACTGGGCAAAAGAATTGGGATGCAATTTTGTACGACTTGCCCATTATCCACATAACGAAAATATAATCCGCCTGGCTGACGAGATGGGTATCCTTGTATGGGAAGAAAACCCGGTATATTGGACCATACAGTGGAAAAACCCTGAAACTTTTGCAACTGCGAGTAGCCAACTTAAAGAAGTTATCTCAAGGGATAAAAACAGGGCTGCGGTTATTATCTGGTCGATGGCAAACGAAACGC
The DNA here is from genome assembly GCA_903917425.1 of uncultured Bacteroidales bacterium. Classification (GTDB taxonomy): domain Bacteria; phylum Bacteroidota; class Bacteroidia; order Bacteroidales; family UBA4417; genus UBA4417. Next base: position 5,621 of record CAIXAQ010000174.1, on the reverse strand, counting down.
CGGTGAGCGACGAACGGATGAGTTTCCTGAGGCGGCTGGCTGACACAGCCCGCCACTTCGACAACACCCGTTTGATAAGTGCCGCTTTGGAACAACACGCCACCAAAGAGAATGAAATGGTCAGGGTTATCACCGATCCCTTTGCCGAATTTGTTGATATTGTGAGCTTTAACCAATATATCGGCTGGTACGACGGTTTGCCTGATAAATGCTCGAAAATCACCTGGAAAATAGATATCAATAAACCGGTAATCATTTCTGAACTCGGGGCTGATGCGCTTGGGGGAATGCATGGTGACAGCCTTACCAGGTGGAGCGAAGAATACCAGCAGTATTTCTATGAGCAAAACCTGAAAATGATAAGTAAAATACCGCAACTCCGGGGAACCACTCCCTGGATACTTGTCGATTTTCGTTCACCAAGGCGCGTTTTGCCCGGCATTCAGGATGGCTGGAACCGAAAGGGATTGATTTCGGAAACAGGCAATAAAAAGCTGGCTTTTTATACGCTTAAAAAATTCTACGAACAGATCAGCCTCAAATATGAATAAAGTCATACTTGTTGCAAGTTGGTTACTGGCCTGTTTTATCTTTGGGAGTGGTTTTACAGGGATCGAATCGTATTGGCGGTCTTCCACAAAAACTGCTCCTGAAAACCTGCAGATTTATCTCCTGATAGGGCAATCGAACATGGCAGGCAGGGCACCGCTCGAATCACAGGACAAAGATACGCTTGAAAGAGTGCTCCTTTTCACGGGAATACCTCCCGAATATTGGGAAAAGGCTGCTAACCCGTTAAATAAATACTCTACCATTCGTAAGGAACTCAATGTGCAGGCACTAGGGCCGGGTTATACATTTGCAAAAGTAATGGCAGTGGCCGATCCTGAAAGTGAAATCGGCTTAGTTGTCAATGCTCGCGGGGGTACTTCGATTAATGAGTGGTTGCCTGGAACAAAATACTATCAGGAAGCTGTCAGTCGTTCGCGTATTGCCATGAAATCTGGTACCCTTAAAGGAATCCTGTGGCACCAGGGGGAATCGGATATAAAAGAATACAATCTTTATCCTGGAAAACTGGAAAGCCTTGTGTCGGCCTTGCGCAAAGATCTTGGAGTAAAAGATATTCCATTCGTTGCCGGCGAATTGTCGGAAGACAAACCGGGACGCATGGCTTTTAACCGGATGTTAGTTGCTCTGCCCGGTAAAATTTCGCATTTTTCGGTGGTTTCAATCAAAGGATTGACTACATTTGATTCAACGCATTTCGATTCAAAAAGCCAGAGGATATTAGGTGAACGCTTTGCAACCGAAATGATCAACCTTCAAAAACGATTTAAAAACTGAACTTTGAAGAAGATTACTGTAATTGCTGATGAAAAAATCCCATTTCTGCGGGGTGTACTTGAACCTTATGCGGAAGTTATTTATTTGCCGGGCAATAAAATTGACAGGCAATCAGTAATGAATGGTGATGCACTGCTGATCCGCACGAGGACAAGATGCGATAAATCTTTGCTCGAAGGGACATCCGTTCAGTTTATTGCAACTGCCACTATTGGGTTCGATCATATCGACACGGAATACTGCAACCAACATAAAATTGCCTGGTTCAATGCGCCGGGTTGCAATTCTTCGTCGGTACAGCAATATATAACTGCTGTTCTTATGGAACTTTCCCGTGAGCAGCATATCCGGCTTGAAGATAAAACAATAGGAATTGTCGGGGTAGGGAATGTGGGCTCAAAGGTTAAGAAGATTGCTGAATTGCTCGGCATGAAGGTTAAGATCAACGACCCGCCCAGGGCCCGGAAGGAAGGAGAACAAGGATTTGTTACTCTTGACGAAATCCTTCAAACCTGCGATTTTATCACTTTACATGTTCCTCTGAATAAAACAGGTATTGACAAAACATTTCATCTTGTTAATAAAGAACTGTTCAGTAAAATGAAAGCCGGTGCCTGGCTTTTCAATACTTCGCGTGGTGAAGTGGTTGAAACCGGCGCCCTCAGATCAGCACTTAATTCAGGCCGGCTGGCGGGAACTGTTCTCGATGTTTGGGAAAATGAGCCCTCAATCGACCTGGAATTGTTAAGAAAGACGTTTATTTCTACACCTCACATTGCAGGGTATTCAACCGATGGAAAAGCAAACGGCACATCACAGGTTGTCAGGCTGCTGGCAGCGCATTTCGGCTTACCGCTCACGGAATTTTTTCCTCTAAACCTGCCTGAACCACTTTTTCCGGAAATTAAAATAGATAATGCAGGGCTATCGTCATCACAGGTGATTGAGCAATGTGTTTTGCATACCTATCCCATTATGTCCGATCACATCCTGATCCAGGATCATCCCGAAACTTTTGAGCAGCAACGGGGGCAGTATCCTGTTCGCCGCGAATTCCAGGCATACACGGTAAAACTGTCCAAAGCAGATCAGGGAACCATTGATATACTTAAAAAACTGGGATTTAAGCTTGCAGAGTAGTAACTATTTAATACAGATATACAGTGAATCCAGGTTTGATTTTTTTTATTGCTGAAGCCGGAAATAGAATTAAACAATTCTTTTTCAGATATTTAATTCTTGTCCTGGTACTTGTTTTTGCCTTTTCGTTTAAAGATACCTGGGCGCAAAAAGGCAAAATCGCTGTTTTCGGATCTTCGGTTGCCAATGGTTCCGGCGACACTACAGGTGCCGGAGGGTATGCCGGACTTTTGAAAAAAAAACTTGAATCACTTGGCTGGCAGGTAGTCAACGTATCGAAAGGAGGTGATAACACAACTAAAATTATGCCTCGCTTCGATTCGCAGTTGTTACCCGAAAAACCCAATATCGTCATTCTCGGGCTCTCGCTGGGCAACGAAGGCATTGTATCATCTGACGAACTTACAAGGAACCGGAATTTCGAAAAATACCGTAATGGTCTGCTACGGTTGATACAGCTTTGCCGCGAAAATAATATGTACCCGGTTGTGGTCAATTGTTATACCCGCAACGATTTTCAACCTGAACAGTACGAAGCCGTTAAGAAAATGAACCTTATCATCAATACCTGGGACGTTCCCAGTGTTAATGTTTTGGGAAACATTGATAATGGCAAAGGAAACTGGCTCGACGGGTATTGGCACGATAAATCGCATCCCGATTACAAGGGGCACCAGGAAATATTTTATGCCTTTGTACCCGGCCTTTTTGATGCCATCAAGGCAGGAAAACCAGTTCCATACAAGTTAAGGAGCAATAATTATGCTTTTATCAAACAGCCGGCTGCATCAAGCCCGTTTACTTACACACCTGATGATACGGTACATTGTTTTTCGGTAAGTTTTATGGTTAAATCAAAAAGCAACGGAACCATTGCTGCAATTATCGGCGAAAAGAATTCGGGCATCGAAATAGCTGATGGAAAAATAATTTATCGGCCCACTTATAATGAAATAATTTCTTCCGATACAACTCCGGAAAATAAAGGCTGGCAGTACGTTGTATTAACTCATCAATATGCAACGGGTCTTACTTCGTTTTATGTGAATGGTAAATTGGCCGGAAAAGTAACTGAAAAGATTGATTTAAAAGAATTTGTGCTTGGCGGCAATGCAGGCAAACTACCGACAAAGGCTCCTTCCGAAGCGGCTTATAAAGACCTGCTCATTTACCGCTCGGTTCTTAACCCGGATGAAGTCAAGGCTCTTTACTATGACCAGCTTTTACAATCGAGCCTCGAATTATATGCTCCTCTTAATGATAAGGAGTTCAAAAGCAATGCTCCTGCCCACAATTATGCCCAGAGTACATCAAAGCTTACAATTGACGGCGATTCCATTAAATCCGCCGGACAATAAAAGCATGCCCGTTTAAGGATTACCCAGTTGGAAAACTCGAAGTAATTCTTATTCTGACTTTTTCAGAAACCTTCAAGGTCAATCAAGTAACCTCGGGCAAATGAATGTAATGTAACTTTGTATACTCCTGTTTCCTATATTCAAGATAGTATCAGGATCTAGCCAAAACGCTTGCCGCCCTGTTATGATTTTACAAAACTGCAAAACAAAAATCCTGTTCCTGCTATTTGCATTTGCGATTAGTAACGCTGATGCGCAAACGACCATGCCCGATACTGCTGTAATGGCAACAATTGAAGGCGAACCGGTTATTTTCAGGGAATTTATGCAGCAGGCCAGCCAAAACCGTTCACAGGTTATCCGTTATTTTAGGATAACCTATGGTTTAGAGTATTCTAATGATTTTTGGCATAGGACTATTGACGGGAAAAGTCCTTCGATAGTTTTGAAAGAGAAAACCCTGGATACACTGGTTAAAATTAAAGTTCAGCAGATAGCAGCAAAAACACTCGGTATAATGACTGATATCAGTTATGCTGGCTTTTTGCTGAAACTGGAAAAGGAAAACATAAAAAGGCTCGAAGCCAAAAGCAGGAACGAAGTGATTTATGGCCCTGTGCAATACACTGAGGATGTTTATTTTAACTATCTGTTTACTAATATGGTAAACCAGGTAAAAAACAAACTGGAACAAAATGTTTTCAAGATAAATGAATCGCAGTTGAAAGCAATTTACGAGAGAGATAAAGATATTTATTACAGGAACGGGCACTATACAGACATCAAATTGGTTAAAGCGGAAGTAAAAAATGGCTTGTCCATCAGGGCAATGGATTCGGTGAGGTACTGTGCAATTAATTCAATGAACGAAATAAGGAATTGCATTTTAAAGAATAGTGACTGCTTCTTAAAGGAAGCTGAAAAGTTCAGGGGCAATAAAACTGTTTCATTTTCAGTAGTTGAACTCACTTTTAATGATACAATTCATTCAGAGGAAGAAGACAATGCGCTGCTGGCTTTGATCAGGGAAAAAGCAAAGAAATTGAACCCGGGAGATTGCAGTAAGGTAGCAGAAACTCCTGGTACCACATTTTTTTTTCAGGTAATTGAAAAGAAATCCTTAGGATACCGAAATTTTGAGAACAGCAAAAAAACCATCAGGTCGGTTTATGTTGACCAACTTTATGAAGAGTATATCAGCACCCTTTTGGCAAAAACCAACGTTGACCTTAAAAAGAAAAACTTCGAAATGATAACATTCTGATGCAATTTATTTGAAAACCTTTTGATAACCAATACACTTGATGAATTATAAATCTCACCGACCAATTATAACTTTAAGCCTTCTGATATGGCTGGCTTTTTTGCCTTTTAACCATGGCGCATTTGCCCAGGTAATTATCCCTTCGGCCGATTCCTATATACATGATGTAAATGCAACTACAAATTACGGAACCTCAATTGAAATGGTAGTCAAGAAAGGCACTTCGTCCAATTTTCGCAAGGCATACATAAAATTTGATCTCACTGGTTCAGGTCTTACCACTGTTTCAAGCGCTATACTAAGGCTTTGTGCCACTTCAGCTACATCCGTATCCATGAACATTCACCAGGTAGCTGACGGGTGGACTGAGACCGGAATCACCTGGAACAATGCCCCGGCTGAGGGAACAATTCTTGCAACTACTTCCATCGGGACTACTCCCGGGTATTATGAATGGGATATTACTGCATATGTACAAAGCCAGCTGGCATCAAACGATAAAATTATCAGTG
>CAIXAQ010000173.1 GCA_903917425.1 uncultured Bacteroidales bacterium | reverse complement strand
CCGAATTCGTCGAACTGGTTGAAAATCACGCAATCCTTACGGTTACGGCGGATATCCCAACATTTGTCGTAAATTTCCTTAACGTTTGATTCGCAACCGGGAGTAGCAATAACTTCGGCTCCGATTTCTTTTAGCCAGGTAAAACGCTCCTTGCTCATTTCTTCAGGAAGGATGGCAACGGCTGTAACGCCCATCAAATGCGAATCGAAAGCACCGCCGCGGCAATAGTTACCGGTTGATGGCCAAACAGCTTTATGATACGTAGGATCGAATTCGCCGGTAAGGATTCGCGGAGCAAGGCAACCGTATGCGGCGCCTACTTTATGCGCGCCGGTAGGGAAATATTTACCGACCAGCAGAATAATCCGGGTTTTTACACCAGTGATCTCTGAAGGAATTTCAATATAATTTACTCCTCCATACAGACCACCCTTTGGAACCGGTTGGTTTTTCCATGTAATCCGGAAAAGGTTTGCCGGGTGAAGGTCCCATAATCCAATGGTTTTCAGCTGTTCTTTTATTTTGTCAGGGACAGTTTCCGGGTTGCGCATTTGGGTAAATGTAGGCAGTACGATGCCTTTTTCGCGGAAGCGTTCAACGGCTTTTTGCCTGGCTGCAGGGTTTACAATATGGTCAATTGTTTTAATCATTGATAATGCTTTTAAAATGTGTTTCTGTTAATTTATGTGAAAAACGCGTCTTGAATCTATGTGATTATTATTTTACCCGGTGGCGTTAAAATCATCGGATATTCATTATCCAGGGTTGTTATTCAGTGAGATATTCATTCAAAACTGTGATGGGAACAAGAGCCGTCCAACCGCAGAAATCTTTGGCAGCCTGGTTTCCCTGTGATATTTCGCCCGGTGCATAATTTTCCCAAAAGGTATTGGTTTTTTTGTACACTTCGGCTACAGCCCAATAATATTGTTTTGCCAGGTTCCTGGCTAATTCGGCTTTCCCGTATCGCGACAATCCCCTTAAAACCATATAATTAGTAGGAGCCCATACGCTTCCCAGCCAATATTCGCCTTTTGGATTATACTCTTTCTGATCGGCACTGAAGGATGCAATTGGAATTTTGGTGCAAAATTCGTTTGGATTAGTAAGATGTGCAAGGAATTTTTCCAGTTTCTCATCCGGAACAACTCCGCCGAGCAATGTCCAGAACATCCCGATATGTTTTCGCTTTATTTGTTTGCCATATCCCAAATCATAATAAAAACCATCCTCTTCGTTCCAGCAAAACTGATTTATAGCATCGGCGACTTCTGTATGAAAGGCGGAAAAGTAATCTATATCGAATCCCCGATTCAATTTTTCAGCAATGCTTGCCAGGTTATCAGCAAACAAACACATTTGTGCGGAAGCATCCACAGATCGGCCTTGTTTATTCCATTTCGAACTTAAAGAATTGTACAGAAATATTTCAGGGTGTAAATTTTTTAAAGGAATTCCCTGCTTATCATCCTGCCAGCCGTATGGATATCGTTGAATATTGTCCATCCCGCTGCCAAATGCATCACTGAAAAATAATTTGTCGCTGCATTGGTATGTTTTTACCCAATACTCAAAATG
>CAIXAQ010000172.1 GCA_903917425.1 uncultured Bacteroidales bacterium | reverse complement strand
ATTCTGGTTACCAAACCACTGCTACCATTAAAATTGTGGATATTCTTCCGGTTCTGCAAGGCAATGATTTTGGGTTGGATGACCTTTTTTTCGGGGAAATGGTGACTTGCTCCGATAGTATCACGGTAACGGCTTCACGAAGTGTGAATCTCGGTAACGATACACTTATTACTCCTCCCGGCCAGCAAATTGTTCTGGGATCGTCAGTCGGACCTTTTGAACAGTATACCTGGAATACAGGGGACACCACGAAAACCATTACAATAAATGATCCGGGTGTCTATTGGTTGTCGGCAACCGACCTGGCCGGTTGTAAGTCAGTTGACACCCTGCTTGTCAGGAGTACACTGATCGGAATTGAATTTCCAAATGCATTTTCGCCTAATTCTGACCGGATCAATGATGTTTTCCGTCCTAAAGCCAGTAACATCAGCAAATTTCATATGTCGATTTTCAATCGCTGGGGTCAATTCCTATACGAAACGGATGACATTACAGCCGGTTGGAATGGACTCGCCGGGGGTAAAGAATGCCCTGCTGACCTGTATGTTTATGTTGCCACCTATGAATTGCAGGATATTGCCGGAACAAAAACTTCAAGAGGGAGCTTCAGGCTGATAAGGTAAATCTACCTTTTTTCAGCAAGCACCATTATCGAATAACCGCCCAAAAATTTTGAGCAAAACCGAGGATTTATTTTATACAATGATTGTCTTATAATATCTACTATTCGTTGTTTAAATGATTCGACTTTATTTACAGGTTCTGTGTAGGCTTGACCCAAGATAGTGAAACCGTGATCAACTAAGATACTCAATATGAAATCCTGAGTAAAATTGTGTATATGACCAACTCTTTTTTTGGATTCAATAAGTATTCCTTCACGCATTAATGACCACACACTCATATCGAGCGGGATATGAAAAACAAAATATCTGCTTTTTCCCGAAATAGAATCCAAGAAGCTAAAATAGTTTTCGAGATGCTCAATAACATCAATTACAAGCATTAAATCAAAGCTGATGGAGTCATCGGTAAATGCAATATCCTGAAGCTCAAAATGCAGTCTGTCATTGGTTTTTTTATCTGCAATAGCGATTGCGTCGTTTGAGATATCGTAGCCAACCCCGGTTTTTATTTCGGGAAATCTCTTCAGTAGTTGAAGAAGTATCTCTCCACTTCCACATCCTACATCACAAACTTTTTCAAATGATACTTGATGTTTTCTCAAAATACTTTCAATCCGGTCAACTTTAAATTCTGTATCCTCTTCATGCCATGTAGGATTGTTTGTCAAGTAGGTCTGATCGTTATAAATATCTGTTTTCATACTTATTAATTTTATTGTTTTGAGGATTCTGTTTGTAGAGTTCGTTTTTAAAAATTAGTCAACTTCCTCGTTTTTCAATCGAACCATACATTCTTCATACAATTTCAGCCAAAATCAAGTGGATGATTTATAAACTTAGTATCTGGAAATTTTGCAAATTAAATTTTTGAGGAAAAGTACCTTTCTATCTTTATTCCAGAAATACACCTTTATTTTAGCACCTTTTGGAACATTAGAATCTACCTTTAAGGTATTGATCAGATGGAACCATTCGCCGGGTATTTCGCTGTATTTAGCGGCAGCACCTTCCCATTGAATACTCTTGCCATCAGCCGTTTCGATGGAGATTACCAGGGCAGCTTCTCCTGTATTATCCGGTGTAAACAGTTCCGTTTCGGCTTCTATTACCAGGTTTTCTTTTCCCAGGTATTCATCCATGTTTAGTTCAATACCGGGGCTGTATTCTTCGGCTGGACCAGATTTGTGTGCTTTTTCCGGTAATGGAGTGCCAATCAGGGTGTCAAGGTTCAAATTAGCCTCACGTTCCAGTAATGCAGTCAGATTATTGGCCTGTTCAAAGGTTTTACCCTCTTTTTTACAATAAAGTACAATTGATGAAAACCCGCTATAATCTTTCATTTCAAGAATGTTCGGGAATACCGAACGGATAATATCTTCGCTTTCGGAAGGTGTCGGCTTGGTGATGGCAAACAGGAAATAGGGCGTCCGGCTGTT
>CAIXAQ010000171.1 GCA_903917425.1 uncultured Bacteroidales bacterium | reverse complement strand
TTATTCCGGGCGCTAAATTACCCAAAATTGTAGGATCTGATTTTGCCGGAATCGTCAGGAAAACCGCTGAGGGTGATAGTAGTTTTAAAGAAGGTGACCGGGTTTATGGTGCGGTATCGATCTTTCTCGGAAAACCTGGGTCCCTTGCTGAATTCCTTGTAACAGAACCGAAAAATGCAAGACGTATCCCCGATGGAATGTCGTTTCAGCAAGCGGCTTCTCTTCCTGTTGCGGCGCTCACGGCGCTAAATGGACTCAGGAGATGTGGAATAAAGGCCGGGACCAGGCTGCTGATAAATGGGGCCACCGGAGGAGTCGGGCATTTCGCCGTTCAAATTGCGAAGGCAAAAGGAGCTGATGTAACTGCATCGTGCAGCGGAGGAAACAGCGAATTGGCACTGCAGTTGGGCGCCATTAAGATTACAGGATACCGGAAAGAGGATATGGCAACTATATCAGCTGAGTATGATGCCATACTTGATGCCTGGGGACAGATGAAATTTAAAGATATTTTCCGTTTACTTAAAAAAAATGGCACTTATGCCTCACCCCTGATTTTGCTTGCTCCGGCATTTTTAACCTACATTGTAAGGTTGTTTTCGGGTAAAACAATCACATCAATGAACATGCGTAAAAGAGCGGAAGATTACGAAGAGATTGAAAGACTGTTCAGCGAGAAGAAGCTGAAACCTGTTATAGAGAATACTTTTACCCTGGAAAAGGCATCAGAGGCGTTTGAATTTGCCGAAAAAGGGAGGCCAAGGGGGAAAGTCGTGATCACCTTATAAGATTCTGCCGTCAATTTAGTGCATAGAAATATTGTCGGAAGTTGGAAGACGGGAGTCGGAAGCTACCCATAAATAATATTATCCCATTACATTAGCAGATTGTCTGATGATTAACTTTATCCAAGCTGTTTTCTATCATAGCAGGAAAGTTGTATCAGTTGCACAGTCACTTCAGTCTTCCGACTTCGTTCTTCTGAACTTTTAAAACCAATTCCATTCGTGGCAGAACCAAACACTTACAACTAACATGTCGTAGAGGTTATTGGCTATTTCTACAGATGTGGGGTCTTGTTCAACCTTTTCGGGTCTGCTTTCTGTATCGTTACTTACTCACGATTGTTCGTGTACTTTGTTATTATTGAATTTCTCAATCCAAGAAACATTTCCGTTACCTTATTCATCAGGCTGTTGCTGTAATCAGTGAGGTAAGCCTGGGCGTCAGCCGGATCCTTTTTAAATCGTTTTAATGCTTCCTCCTCGACCAGGGCCTGTTTGGTAAATATTTCATTCTCGAACGGATTACGGATTTCCTGCACATCCTTGCTGATAAGCTGAAATTTTAAATTGGCCAGGTTGTCGACAAAATCAATGGCCCATCGGGCTGATTTTTCATCGTATTTATTCGGGTCGTATAAGTTATAGGTTTCGGCAACCGACAGGTTTCCTGCATAAATTGGAACATACGGGCTGAAATATGGATTGTCGAGATAAACCCAGTACACTCCGCCAATTTCGTTGGGTAACCAGCCACGCAACTGGCACACCATGCCGTAATGCCCACGGTGCCGTGCAACCGGTCTCCGGTAAGTCTGTTTAATCAGTTTGCGCATGTCGCTTCCCGGGAAAGGTGTTGCCAGCGGGCTTTTTACATAGTTGCCCTTACCGTCAGGAACAAGCCATTCGGGATATGAGGTCATGTCATAGATGGTCCCTTCGAAAGTTGAACGCTGGAAAGCAATGAGATCCTGAACAGAGATTTTTTTCTCAGGTGTTGCCGAAAAAGGATAGAGCGATAGCGGTTCAACTACCTGGTAATAAGGTTGCATTCCTTTGAACGGGTTGGCAGGATCGAGGAAACGGTCGGGCCACTTTTTCAGGTTAGGCGAAAAAGTCTGGTAAAACAGCCAGAACCTGCTTGTGGCATATTCTTCAGGAAGCGGGGCATATGTTTCCTGCCATACAAAGGATTTGCCTGAAGCAGGATTGTACCAGCCCCGGTCGATGGCTTCCTGTTTATAATTTGAAGAAACTAAAAAGTTTTTGGTATCGGTAACATTAATTTCCTTGATAATGCTCCAGTTAGGGATCATGGCTGCCTGGTCGTCGCCCATACGTTGCGCAGCCCATACAGCGCCAGGCTTGCGACTTTCCGGTGTCCAGCCAGGCCCTACGCTAAAAACTTCAAAAACCCAGGCTTCTTCAGTATCAGCAATCACAAGGGTTTCGGATCCGTCGCCTGTTGAGGGAAGGAAGCCGTATGTTGTCATTAATTCACCGATAAACTGGGTGGCTTCGCGTGCTTTTTTATAACGCTGCAAAGCAAAAATCATGGCTTGCTCTATGGTCATAATCTGCTTGCCCGTTTCCATGGTGACAAACAATTCATCACGCTGCGAGGTGGTGCTTTCGGCAATACCCAGCTGGTATTCATTCATATGCGAATAGGCCGACTGAAAATAAGCGAAAGTCTTTGTTACCTGGGGGATATAACCGATAATCTTACCATCGTCGTTCAATGCCCGGTCAGCCTCCTGAATGCCCCAGTAAACGGGCGCTTTTTCACCTGCTTTGAAAACCTGCGCAGGAACCCTGAATATCCTGGAATCCTGGCCGGCATCGGTATGTGAAATCATGACCGAGCCATCGGCGGTTGCTTTTTTGCCGGCAACCATAACAGTGCATGCAAACATATCGGGATACTGAAACAGGATGGAGATCAGTAAAAGGCAATAAAGTTTTGTGAGTTTCATCAGCACTGAGATTAGGATAAAAATTTTAGCCAAAGATAAGGTTCTACGGGTAATTTAGTGGATAAAAATATTGTCGGAAGTCGGAAGACAGGAGCCGGAAGCTACCCATAGAAATATTATTCCGTTACAAGTAGCAGATTGGTTGACAATTAAATTATCCGAGATGTTTTCTATCCTGGTAGGAATGCGGTATCAATTGCAAAGTCACTTCGGTCTTCCGACTTCGGTCTTCTCACCTTCTAAAACCTATTCCATTCAATTCGTGGTAGAACCAAAGATGAAGAATCATTCCTTTTTGTAAGGGAATACTAACCGATATCAACAATACTATTGCATAAGCATCATACATTGTTACTGAATGATAAAACGATACGACAAACATTTGAACGGCACTAACGGGATTCAGCCAGGCTTTACTTCCGGAGACAGTCAAACTTTGATGAAATAGTTGACCTTATTCAAAGATATATCCCGAAACTATAAATTGATCTGTCAATTTCAATGAACTGTTGTTTCCATTAACCGAATTAGCAAATTGACTGAAATTTTATTGTTTAAAAAATGGTTAAAACCCTGCAATTTATTGCAGCAACATTAGTTTCTGTGAATTTTAACCGCAAAGGACGCAAAGGTTTGCGCAAAGAACGCAAAGCCTGATTTGTAATGAATAAACTTTGCACACTTTGCAAGATCTTTGCGCACTTTGCGTTAAAGAACTTTGAAATTTCATTTTTTGTTTGAACCTATGGGTTTTTAATCCAAAGTGGTTTAGTTACTGAAATTATTTAAACAAGGGAGGCACCTGGTTGTCATATTCAGTCGCACCCTGGTATATTCCAGCCAAAGCTAAAATGCTTGCTTCATCATACAGGTTTCCGATAAAACTGATACTCGTGGGATGTCCCTTTTTATCAAACCCATTTGGGACGACAACACAAGGATTCCCGGTCAGGTTGGTAAGTAGCATCTGGTTGCCGCCATCGGTAGGGCAGATGATTACATCAAAATTTTTCATAACCGAGTACATTTCCTGGATAAGCTTATAGCGAAGCCTGTTGGCCTGTATATATTGAACTGCAGGTATAAATTGTGCCGACCTGAAAATATTGGGCCAGGCGTTTTTATTCTGCAGGTTTAATTCATCATCTTTGTTACTCATTGTCAGGTCATTAAAAGCTGCCGCAGCTTCAGCCACGAGAATAATGGCAAGGGACTTAACAGGGATTGTGGCTGAATCGGGCAATACGACAGGGGTGAGTATGATTCCCATTTTTTGGAATACGGCGAGCGAAATGCTGTCGTTAAAACTGTTTTCATCATCTTTCCCGAAAAGTGATTGCAGGTATCCAACCTTTAGTTTCCTGAAATCAACCGAGGCATTATAATTAAAAGGATAATCGGTAACCGATTTATCGATACCATCTGATCCGCGCAAGGCATTAAAAACCAATGCACAGTCGAAAGCATTCCGGCAGATAGGTCCGACTTTATCCATGCTCCAGCTTAATGCCATCCCCCCGGTACGGCTCACACGTCCGAACGTGGGACGCAAGCCTGTGACCCCGCAACGTGTGCTGGGCGAAACAATCGATCCCCAGGTCTCCGTTCCGATTGCAAAAGGAACCAATCCTGCCGCGGTTGCCGAAGCTGATCCTGCCGACGATCCGCTTGATCCCTGTTTCAGATCCCAGGGATTGCGGGTTAATCCTCCGAACCACACATCGTCCATGGCCAGCGAACCTAAAGAGAATTTCGCTACCAATACGGCCCCTGCCTCATCCAGTTTCGTTACAACGGCTGCATCGGCATTGATAACCTGGTCTTTGTATGGTGCGGCTCCCCAGGTGGTCTTGTATCCCTCAACGGCAAATAAGTCTTTAATCCCATAAGGAATTCCATGTAAAGGTCCATGGCAGATACCCCTGGATAGTTCCTCGTCGGCTTTCCTGGCTTGCCTCATGGCCCTCTCTTCGGTTAATGTAACCACACAATGTAGGGTATCACCGAATTTCTTAAGCCTTTCGAGGTAAAAACGGGTGAGATCGACCGAACTTATCTTCCGGGTACGGATCAGTACCGAGAGATCGGCAACGGTATAATAAGCAAGCAGGTTTTTATCAGCTGGTAATTCAACCTTAGCCGGTAGTTTCCAATCGATAGGCAATTGAACGTCACTATAGTTTATACCGGCAGGAACCGGGTTAAACCATAAAGCCGGTGGAACCGAATTATCGATGGACTGGCTGTGAATTATTTTATAGTCAGTTAGTTGGCTCTCGAGCATATCGATCATAGAATCGCGTTCCGGAGTGCTCATCGTAAGATCGAAGATTTTTTCAGTGGCTAGTACTTCATCCTGGTGAATGTTTTTAAGATTTGTCTTCTTGATGCAACTGCTTAAAACAATTATCATACAGGCTGAACACAACAAGCCGAGAGTTAGGATATTCTTCATGCTTTTCTGGTTTTAAAACTGGAATTAGAAACTGCAAACCTATTTATTTGAAGGAATTTGCATTTTCAAATGTAGAAAATATCGGGAAGTATCCGACATGAAATATAAAAAGTAATTAGCCTAACCTGGACTAGCCAG
>CAIXAQ010000170.1 GCA_903917425.1 uncultured Bacteroidales bacterium | reverse complement strand
TGATGGCGATTTTTGGCTCGGCATACCTGTTCTCTTGGATCTTTAGGAAATTATGGATTTAAGAACAAGGATAACGATTTTAGATTTTAGAAACAAAACTAACTTATAGCCTAAATCGTAAATCAAAAATCGCAAATCAAAAATCAAAAAACTTTAATAAACGAACTTAACAAATAAAATATATGGTAGGACCTCTTATTCCCATGGGTGTTATACCCGAAACCTGGAACAATGTAATCGCGTTGTTACTGGGAGTTGGCTTCGGATTTTCTCTTGAAGCCTCCGGTTTTTCTTCCTCACGCAAAATCATGGGGACCTTTTTCGGGTATGATTTTGTGGTTTTGCGCGTATTTTTTACAGCAGCAATTACCGCCATGACAGGAATTTTCTATTTCGATTATATGGGCTGGATGGATATGTCCATGCTTTATATCAATCCTTATTATGTGATGTCGGCTATTATTGGTGGTATCATAATGGGATTTGGCTTTGCGCTGGGAGGCTTTTGCCCGGGCACCAGTTTTACGGGCGTGGCCATAGGTAAGATTGATGCCATGTTTTTCAGTGGCGGCTTATTTATCGGTGTATTTATTTTCTCGGAACTTTACCCTCTTTTTCAGGGCTTATACAACAGCCACAATTTGGGAGGAGCCAGGATTTATGATCTCCTCGGAATGCGCGACACCGTTTTTGCATTCCTGCTGATTGTGGCAGCCGTCGGTATGTTTTACGGGGCTGCATTTGTTGAAAAGAAGGTGAATAAAGTTGAGTACTAAGAGTTAAAGACTATGAACAAAAGATACCTGTTACTGGCAGGAATTATAATTGCACTCGGGGTAGGAATACTCTTAATGCCTGCAAAAGATACTGCCAAACAAACTCAACCCGAACTGCTGCTTGCGGCAATTGATGATCCGTCAAGGTTTCTGACCACTGATGATATCACGGACAGGCTTGTAAAGAAGGATCCGGCATTGATACTGATTGACGTAAGACCTGAATCCCAGTTCAGGGCTTTTTCTATTCCCGGAGCCATCAATATTCCTGCAGATTCTCTGCTTTCAGCTTCATCACAGGAAATTCTGAATCAAAAAGCGATGGATAAAGTTTTTTATTCCAACGCGGATGTCACATCCGACCAGGCATGGATCATCTGTAAACGCATGAAACTACAACGGATTTATGTATTGCAGGGTGGAGTTAACAGATGGTTCAGCACAATAGTTAAAGCTGAAAAACCTGCCGAAACGGCCTCAGCCAAAGCGTTAGCGCTTTACCAGTTCAGGATAGCGGCATGCCAGTATTTTTACGGTAGTCCGGAAATGGCTGCAGCTCCAAAAGCTGAAACAGTCAAGAAAAAGGTAAACGTTGTTAAGAAGGCATCCGGCGCTGCATCGGGTGGCGGTTGTTAAGTAAAATACTGCCCCGATTGCAATGAAATTAGTTGCAAAGGCCAGAAGACAGAAGACGGAAGACGGAAGTCCGAAGCCGGAAGACGGAAGACCGAAGCCGGAAGACCGAGGAAAATAAAAGCTTGCTGCAACTTATAGCAAATAAAGGCAGATTCAGAATAAACCGGAAGAATGTTAATTACCAGAACGCGCGATACATTGGCGAAATCAATTTTACCGGAACTCCTGACTTCCGCCTTCCGACAGATTATTTGGCCCTGCTAAATTAGAAATAGAACTTCGATTATACATACAAAATAATGAATACTATGGAAGAACTTAATAAAACCAACCGGCTTACAATAACAGTGATCATTATTGTACTGGTAATTGTTACCGGCTTGACCACATTCCGCAGGCCTGAGGTTAAATATAGGCTTTCACTGACTGAAAGCCTGGCTTTACTGAAGGAAACGGCTTCGGTTATTACTCCTGAACAAGCAGCTGCTTTATTAAAGAATAGTGATGGCAAAACTGTTTTTATCGATGTCCGTAATTCAATAGCTTTTGAGCGCGGGCATATTAAAAATTCAGTCAATATTCCGGTTCGCGAATTGTTTGAAAAAAGGAGCAAGGCGACTTTCCGGGAAGTCGAAAAAGCAGGACAGACAGCCGTTCTGTATGGTGAAACCCAGCAGCAGGCCAACGGTCCCTGGCTTATGCTCAGGCAAACAGGATATATAAATGTATTGCTTTTTACCGGTAGCTATGCGCAACTCGATATATCGAACTCCGATTCGCTTACCAGGCTTTTGCCTCAGTTAAGTGAAACTCCACTGATTGATACAGCTGCTTTGAAAGCAATTTCAACTCCAGAGGCTGCTGGAAAAGATGTTTCACAACCTGCTAAAACAGCAAAAAAAGCAGTCACGCCTGCTAAAAAAGCAGCTTCTTCAGGAGGCGGTTGTTAGCCCGAAGCCAAATATCCCAGTAAAAGTTACTTATTCCTGTCGGAATTCAGTTTTCGTTTATAGGATAACGATCTCATGTGTAATTTCCATCGCCTTGCGGTAAGCAGTCGAAACGCCGCAATAGCGTTCCTGCGAAAGGTCAACGGCTTTCTGTAATTTTTCCATTTCCAGACCTTCCCCTCTGAACTCATAAATAATGTGCATGGCGGTATAATGTTTTGGATGCTCTTCTGTCATTTCAGCTTCCACCCTGACATTGAAGTATGCTGGTTCAATTCGCATTTTTTTCAGGATGGCTACCACATCCATTCCTGTACAACCGGCCAAAGCGGCAAGCATCAGTTCTTTAGGACGTGCGCCCTCATCATTGCCACCCACTGCAGGTAAAGCATCCATAATAACGTGATGACCACTTACAACGGCATCAAATTTCATATTGCCCTGCCACGAAGTATCTACTGTATGTTTCATGCTAATTGTCGGTTCTATTTCAGTGCAAAATTACACTGACTTTGCCGCAAAGGTAAAACTTCTGACGGATGTGTGAATATTCCATTCGTTGAGATTCCTCGGGTTTGTTGTTGTTATAGTTCTTACTTTTGCAGATAGACTTATAAATAAATGAAAACGTATTCTGCTATTGATGATTGTGTGCTTGGCGGGCTTAAAGCTCCCTGTTTTGCGAATTTATTGCCCGAAGAAATTGATCTGGTGAAGGATAGCAAAATTCAGGTGCTGTTCCGCAAAGGCGAAAGCCTCACAAAACAAGGGGCATTTGCATCGAGTGTATTATTTGTTGTTGAAGGCCTGGTGCGGCAATACATTATCGGGGATTCGAACCGTGATTTCAACCTGCGTATTATCCGTGGTGGTGAATTTATCGGACTTTCGGCTGCCTTCAGCAAACACACCTACGATTATTCGACAATCGCTGTAAAAGAAACACTGGCCTGTCTGATAGAAAAAGATGCTATAGCAGGGCTGATAAAGAGCAATGGCAGCTTCGCCTATGGACTGATAAACCGGTATTATGAAAACGACAGTTCGCTTTATGGCACTATCCGCAGTATGATGTATAAGCAAATGCATGGCAGGCTTGCCGATGTTTTGCTTTACCTCGACACCACGCATTACAATAACGAAAGCGTTTTCAGTTTTCTCACACGCAAAGAAATTGCCGATTTTGCCGGCTTATCCACCGAAAGCACCGTGAAACTGCTTAAAGGATTTGAGCAGGACGGACTGATCAGGCTCGTGGATAAAGATATTGAAGTGCTTAAAAGAGATGCCCTGAAAGAGATCAGTAAGAGGGGATAAGTGACAAAGGCCTGATCTGACAAGATAGCGTGGATAGCGCTTGAACTTCATTGTTAGAGTCAGTAGTTCGTTTATATATTTCAAAGGCTTGTTTATCAGCAATATGCAAAATTAGATATTGACGCACTAAAGGTTTAATAAGCGTTTCTTTAAAACTTTGCATCCTTGCGGTCAATGAAAATTTAATGGAGTATCGGGAAATAAGAGTAAAATAAATGCTTGTTAAAATATTTTTCATGCGCTCAAGTTCA
>CAIXAQ010000169.1 GCA_903917425.1 uncultured Bacteroidales bacterium | reverse complement strand
ATTCACTGGCTGAAACAGGAAGAAACTATGAGGGGAAATCCGTCTTCATCTGATCAATAACTGGGATACTGTTTTTTTCGACGTATTCAATAAGATCTGATAGATTTTCCTTGTCGCCGTTACCCCTGGCAATATCTTCAATCATTTGCAATGCCCGCTGAATGTGAGATATACCGAAAAACGTAAAATGAGGCTTAAGTTTATGCGAAAACTGCCTGAGTTCCTCCATATTGTCATCAGCAAAAGCTTTCTTTATCGCTGTTATCGAATCGGGCGTATTTACAACAAACATTTCGACGATCGAATTGACAAATTCAGGTTCGTCATCGTCAAACATCTCCAACGAATAAAGTTTACTTTTGGTTGTATCCATTACTTGACTTTGTATTTAAAACAAACAAATCATATTGTGTAAGCGAATTGAATCACAACTGTACAATACAATTTTAATGCATGTTGCAAAAGTAACAAGCTTTTCGATAATAAAAGCAAAGTAACTAAAATTCTGAATTTTGGCTTTGGACAAGTGCTTTTGTCGACAACAAACCACAGGCCGCATCAATATCCAGGCCACGGGATGCCCTGATGGTAGTAACTATCCCTTTGTCATTCAGTGCTTTTTGAAATTCGAGCAGCCGAACCTCGTCGGTTGAAGGCAGGGGCACATTGGGCACAGGATGAAAACGGATCAGATTAATCCGGCAACGCAGTTTATTGAGTAAGCGCGCTAATTCTTTTACATGCCTGGATGTGTCGTTTAATCCCCCAAACACGATATACTCAACCGAGACCCGCCTGTATTTACCAAGATCCGACTTGACGATAGTTTCGATAACATCTTTAATAGGATAAACATGCTGTATGGGCATCAGGCGGCGGCGTTCGTCATCAAAAGGCGAATGCATGCTCACTGCAAGATTGCATTTGCTTTCGCGAAGAAACACTTCCATTGCCGGCACAATGCCAATGGTTGAAACAGTTACTTTGCGAGCACTCAGTTCGAAACCATAGGCAGAAGTGAGTATTTCCTGGGCTTTCATCACTTCCTCCACATTGTCGAAAGGCTCGCCCATTCCCATAAAAACAATATTGGTTATCAAATCCCGCTCGGGCAAACTGCGGAGTTGGTTAAGAATTTGTCCTGCCGACAGTTGTGCCTGGAAACCCTGCCTGCCTGTGGCGCAAAACAGGCAGCCCATTTTACAGCCTACCTGCGACGAAACACAAAGGGTATTGCGCCTTTCGTCAGGAATAAAAGCTGTTTCGATGAATTTATGATTGCTTACCGGGTATAAGTATTTTTTTGTTCCATCGTTCGATTGCTCGACTTTAACAGGAGCCTGAACGCCGAAATCGAAATGCTCTGTCAAAAGAAGACGGGCTTTTTTCGAGACATTGGTCATTTCGTCATACGACTGTATATTCGTTTTGTATAGCCAGTAAGCAATCTGACCTGCAACAAAAGCCGGAAGTCCAAGTCTGGCAGCAATAAGTTTCAGATCTGATAAGGTTTTGCCCAAAAGCAGATCTTTCTGAAGAGGCAATTCGGAGATGGACATTAAGATACTGTTTAAAAATTGTATTTTATAAATTCTGAAGGGGCGAAGGGCGACAGGGAGAAGGGCGAATGTCGGAAATATGTTAAGAAATGTGAGATTCAATTGAGGATTCTTCCTTCTTCGGACTTCCGTCTTCCGGCCTTTACTCTTTCGGAGTATAGATTTGGCAAATTTAAACAGAGCCTTAGAATCAGAAATAGATCTCGGCTATAATATTGTTAAACGGAATTCCTTTTGTAAGCAGTATTTCGCGGCATTCAACAACCATTTCGGCACTTCCGCAAAGGTAATACTTTTGATCCTCAGGCAAGTCTTCTGTTTCCTCCAGGTATTGAGTAACGCGGCCATGAAATACACCTTCTCCCTCCTGCTGCGAGCAGCAACGGACGTAACGCGGCCCAAAATCCCGTATCAACTCTTTACTAAAATAAAAAGAATCCAGTTTTCGGCCACCATGGATCAGAATTTTGTTGCCGCCCATTCCTGAGCGATACATGCTGGTAAACGGCGCTATCCCGGTTCCGGCAGCTATCCAATAAGCCGGCTCTGCTGCACCCTGGTACGAACCAAACGGGACGGTGATCCATAAAGTGTCGCCTGGTTTTAAGGCAGCAAGCGAAGGAGTAAGCTTCCCTCCCGGTTTAATATTATATAGTATATCGATGTTTTCATCATTTTCGCCATTTGCCATACTGTAAAGTCTTGCATCATCAGTTGGCAAAAGGGCTAAACCCAATACCTGGCCGGCACGAAAGGAAAAATCGCGTTTGAACGAAAGAAGAAAAACATTGGGTGAAATTTCGGGATTTGAAATTATAGTAACCGATTTGAATTTAACATTCGGTTTTGATTCAACAGAGTTCATTATGTACGTTTAAGAATTATCTTTAAATATTAAACAGATAAACAGAAAATTGGTTCGATGGTAAACCTTAAATTTCAGCACAGAAATAAAATGGTTCTACCACCAACTGAATGGAATTGGACTTTGATTTTGGCCAGAAAACCGAAGTCATGAGACCGAAGAGTTTGCTAGCTTGAGACTACATTCTACCAGAGGATAATAAGCTTAAATGCGTTATGCATCTATCATTGAGCTGCTTACAATAGACAAAGTAGTTTTGATGGTGACCTCCGAATCCCGTCTTCTGACTTCCCAAAAAAAATCTCCCACTTAATTTACAGCAGAAACAATAAAATTAAACTATTTTGACGACAAATTACTACCAAAATGATTGTAGTCTCAAAAAAGAGTTACTTTTATTCGTTATTTCTTCTCCCATTTTTAACAACTTCATTAGCGATCTATATGAAAACATTACTTCTCTTATGCCTGATTTCCACCTTCACCATGTCGTCTCTGCTTCTTTTTAGCCAGGAAAAATGCAAGGTGCTAAACCCCAATATTTCAGGCACATATGAAGGTAAATGTAAAAATGGTTTTGCAAACGGCAAGGGCATTGCTGTTGGGGTCGACCGATACGAAGGACAGTTCAGTAAAGGTTTAGCCGACGGTACCGGAATATACACATGGAAGACTGGTGAAACCTATTCGGGCGAATGGATGGCCGGGCAAAGGCATGGAGTTGGCACCTATACCATGCATGTTAGCGGCAGGGACAGCGTTCAGAGTGGATTGTGGTTAACAGATAAGTATATGGGACCAAAACCGAAAGATCCACTGGTTACTTACAAGCTGAGCGTTGACCGCTATAACTTTAAAAAAGCAAATTCTTCGTTAGAAAGAGTGCTTGTCGATATATACCAGAATGGGTCTCGGAACAATAAAATTTCGGATTTCAGAATGAACTCATCGAGTGGACAAAATTCAAGCAGTGGTCTTTCAATCGGCTATAATAATGTGGTATTCCCTGTTTCTGTCCATATTTCGTACACCACAACGAGCAAATTAAATTCAACTGCCGTTTTAGTAGAATTTAATTTTGAAATTTATGAGCCGGGTGACTGGAGGGTGTCAATTTACAATTAAATGTATTGAGCGTTGAAAATTGAATATCCGATGCCGTTTTTGGACTAGTTCGGCATTCGTCATACACTAAAACATATTCCGATCTTATTTCTCACACCTCTCAGCATCCAGGTATATTTATTTATAATACACCAAAACAGCACTTTATATTAATTGTTTGCCAGTTATTTAAAAAGAGTATAAATTGTAGAATTACATATTTGGATTGCTGAATATTTTACTTTTGTCTTGTTATTCGAATAACAAAGAAAGCCTGATTTCTTTGGCCGATATCAAAAGAATACCAAGTTTAAACAAAGAATAAATAGCCTATGTCCGCTTCACACGAAAGTCATCACCCTCTAACCCTTAGTGGTGAGCTACGGCTGGAAACCGGTGTTATCATAAATAAATGCTACCAGTGCGGTAAATGCTCCGCCGGATGCCCTGTGGCCGAGGAAATGGATTATCCGCCCAGTCTGGTAATGCGAATGCTGCAGACTGATGATCCGAAACATTATGAAAAATTGTTGCGATCCATGTCGATCTGGCTTTGCGTCAGCTGCGAAATGTGCCTTACCCGTTGCCCGATGGAAATAGATATCCCTACCATCATGGACAACCTGAGGCAAAAATCGTACAAAGCTAAAAAGACAAATCCACAGGCAAAAAAGATAAT
>CAIXAQ010000168.1 GCA_903917425.1 uncultured Bacteroidales bacterium | reverse complement strand
TAATTCATATTTCTATCCTTCGGTATCTGTCAGTTTTATTGCTACTGAAGCATTTAAAATGCACGAAAAAATGCCCTGGCTGTATTTTCTGAAAATCAGGGGCGGCATTGCTCAAACGGCCAACAGTCCCGAACCATACAAAAAGAATTTTTATTACAATACCAGTTTGTTCGGAGGCCAGCAGGCATCCACCTTACCAGGGGTAATTCCGCCGACGGAGCTAAAGCCCCAGTTTGTTAACGGGTACGAAGGAGGTTTAAATGTCGGCTTATTTGAAAACAGGATAGATATCGACTTCACCTACTATTACAAACATTCATTCGACCAGATACTGGATTTGCCGGTTCCTTCCAGTTCAGGCGCATCAACCATCACCATCAACCAGGGAGAACTTTCGAACAAAGGATTTGACGTAACCATAAATACGGTTCCGGTTCAGACAAATAAAATAATGGTAAAAGCCGGTTTAAATTTTTCGAGAAACAGGAATTATATTGTCAGTCTGGGCGGATATTCGGGCAGCTATCACCTGGCCGATATCTGGGGGCTGAACGGTCCTGCCATGGAACTTTACGAAGGGGACGAATACGGAACCATTACCGGTTACGATTATTTGTACGACAAAAACGGGAAACGTATACTGAACGACGAAGGCACAAAATACCAGATCACCGATACCCGTGTTCCCATCGGAAATGCTTCTCCTAAATTTATTGGTGGCTTAACTTCGGAACTCCTGTATAAAAACTTCAGGCTGGGTTTCCTGGTCGACACCAAGTGGGGCGGGGATATTTATTGCGGATCTTATGTAATTGCTCTGCAAACCGGACAAAGCCCTTCGACGCTGCTCGAGCGCGACGGCGGAGGTTTGCCATATACCGATCCTGACGGGGTTGTGCGGAATGTGGGAGTGATACTCGATGGCGTATATGCTGACGGCACTCCCAATAACAAAGTGGTGAATTATCTCTATAAATACCTTCCCAACGCCGGCGGATGGGGTAAATTTGTTTCGACCCCCGGAATACTGGAAGATACATGGGTTAAAATGCGGGAGATCTCGTTAAGTTACGACGTTCCGCAAATGGTTCTGAAGAAGTCAAAAGTCTTTCAAAGCCTCACGCTTTCTATTGTAGGCCGCGATCTTTTCTATATTTATTCCTCTTTGCCCGACAACATCAACCCCGAAGGAATTATGGGTTCAGGAAATGCACAGGGATTTGAGTGGGCTTCCTTCCCCGGAACACGCTCGTTTACTTTCGGGGCGAATGTCACTTTTTAGTGATAACGAAAAATGATTCATGTTTCGAAAAGATGTCAGACCTCAAAAACAAGTAAAATGAAAATTGCCACTATACTCCCTCTCATCCTGTTTTCTATTCTGCTTTCGTCATGCAAGAAGGATTTTGAGCAAATTGATACCAATCCGCAGAGTTTTACTACCGCCAGCGATGGTTCGCTTTTCAATGGCGTGATCCAGACCTTGTTACCCGGCGGTAACGAACAGTTTTACGTAAATAACGAAATACTGTATAAGCAAACGCAACATGCCGCCCTTACACAGGCAGCCTGGGGCAATTTCACCAT
>CAIXAQ010000167.1 GCA_903917425.1 uncultured Bacteroidales bacterium | reverse complement strand
CCCAACTATTAACATAGGTAGCATCTACAAAACCGGGCCCGACTGTGTGCGACCCAAGAAAAGTAAGCGAAGTGCCGTTTTCAGTTTTACCGGTCGAAAAACTTATAGCGGTTTTTCGATTGCCATAATCAGAGATACTGGTACGAAAAGCACCACCCTGTAGTGCCGAAGTCGATTTAGTGATAATATTTATGGTTCCGCCAACTGAATTCATGGCAGCCCGCGAAGCCCCAAGGCCACGCTGAACCTGGATTGCTTCGGTGGCATCGGATAAACCAGTCCAGTTCGACCAGTACACCAGCCCGTTTTCCATGCTGCTAACAGGCACGCCGTTCAGTAAGAGTGCTACATTTTCCTGCTGAAAACCTCTCAGCGTCAACCTGTCATCGCCGCTGCCGCCGCCTTCCTTGGTGGCATAAATGCCGGGAGTCATTTTTAAAATTTCCGGATAATCCTGGTTGCCAAGTTTTTGTTCGATAGTTCTGGCTCTTAAAGTGGAAACGGCTACCGGAGTAGCCCGGTCAGTTACGAAGGATGAAATAACCAATATTCCATCCAGATCAACTGTCCGGGGATCCATTGTGATCACGCCCAAATCGAGAATTGTTTCTGATATCCTGACAACCTCCAGTTTATATTCATTATATGAAATATGAGAAAACTGAAGAGTTGCTTTTTCCGATCCGATTACCAGTTCGAACGAGCCATCGTTAGCTGAGGTAGTTCCTATTGAGGTCCCCTCGGCCAGTACTGCAACGCCCGGAATAGTTTCGTTCGTTGTACGATCGGTTACCTTTCCTTTAATTTTAAATTCCTGTGCATACAGATTACCCGGAACCAGAATTGATAAAATAAGAAGGCTAAGAAGAATCAGTAATTTTTTCATCATCAGTGTTGTTGAAGGTATAAAACAAAAATGCCCTGAAGTATTCTCCATGGGCCGATGATAAAAAATACAGATATACTATAGCGAACGCCGGTAACAGCGCGCTATAAGCAATCTTTATTCTTCTTCCATCCAGACTATACTGTCGGTACCGGAGTTAAACCGGTTCAATCCTTTTTACGGGAGTCGCGGACTGTACCGCCGATCGGGAATTTCACCCTGCCCTGAAGAATGCAATGTATGTTGATAATCGACATACAACTGTGGTGCAAATGTAAACCTATTTTTAATTCTGTAACAGATTGATTTATTATATCTGAAACAATTTGTCAAGTAATTGAAATAGAGTAATATATTACCAGAGAAATGTAATGCAGAATAAGAAAAAGGAAGACTAAATCTGATTATTTTCTTAATCTCAGGTCAAAACCGGGCTTTGGTTCATCCCCCGCCTGAAGTCTATTGTATTTGCGCAAGCGCTTCAGTTTGATGCACTTTTCCTGGGAAATAGAGTACATGCTATCGCCTTTCTTAACTATATATGCATTATCGGAACCTTTTTTCTTTTTAGGTTCGAGATATAACATTTGCCCCGGGGTGATAGGGTCAGTTTTTAGAAGATCATTTTGCCTATATACCTGGAAACTGTATATTTTAAATTCATCTGCAATGCTGTACCAAGTGTCACCAGTTTTTGCAAAAATAAATGGCACATCACAGTTCTGATACACCTTTCGGCCTGAGCCGGATGTGTATAAAAAGGAGTAAGCCGATGAGAGAGGCTTGATGTAGCTGGTACGAAAAAGAATACGGCCTTCGTTTTTCGTAGTTTTATCATTTGTTATATCAGGCGGGTTAGCGGGTACAGTGTTCACATGGTTCCCTGATGAGATTAACGCAATGTCATCTTTTTTAACAAATAGTGTATCATCAAACCTGTAAAGTTGCTGACTTTCGATCAGGCGTATCAGCATATTAGCATAATCGGGATTTGTGGCGTAACCGGCTTGCTTTAAACCTGTTGCCCATCCTTTGTAATCAATAATCTGTAGTGTGAACAGCGAAGCATACCTTGCCCGCGTAGTCAGAAACAGGGAATGGTCGCGGAACGATTCATCAATATTATCGTATTTTCTGAAACATTCACCTGGTTTGTCATCGTCGTAATAATACTTCTCACCGATCCATTCTTTCTGGCATTTGATGCCGAAATGATTCCTCGAATCGATGGCCAGCACGCTTTTCCCACACCCGCTCTCAATCATTCCCTGGGCAAGTGTGATGCTGGCAGGAATTTTATACATCTTCATCTCCCTGACAGCTATCTTGTTATACTTCTGGCAATAATCCGAATAATCCGAATTGGTAAGTTTTTGTGCTGATAGATTAGTAGTAGCCAGGAGTAATAAAACAATTATACCGATTCTCCCCTCCATAATAAGTTAGCATTAATTGGCAAATTTACATAAATCATGAGTGTTTCAGCAACTATTTTAATTCAAAAATTTCTTTATAAGAAGATGAAAAATTCGAAATAGTGCTTTCATTTTAAACGGCTTTCTTTCACCTGCACCGCAAATGTTTTTCTGTGAAACGGGCTGGAGCCGATCTGAAGAATCCTTTTCCGGTGTTCGAGTGTAGGATAGCCTTTGTTTCTGCTCCAGTTATAGTCTGGATAGCTTTCATGAAGTTTCATCATATATTCATCGCGCCGGGTTTTTGCAAGCACGGATGCTGCTGCGATGGAGAGGAACAAACCATCGCCTTTTACAATACAATGATGTTGAATATTTTGATACGGTTTAAATCGGTTTCCATCCACAAGGATCAATTCAGGAAGATAAATTAGCTGGGCCAGCGCATTGTGCATGGCCAGGATGGAGGCATTCAGAATATTAATCCGGTCAATTTCGAGGTTATCAACCATGGCAACAGCCCAGGAAACTGCGTCATTTTCAATTATTTTTCGTAATTTGTCTCTTTGAGCGGAGCTTAGTTTTTTTGAATCATTCAGGTCTGAATTGCAGTAATCATTCGGTAAAATAACCGCTGCCGCAAACACTGGACCGGCAAGGCATCCGCGCCCGGCCTCATCGCACCCGGCTTCTATCAGGTGATCGGTAAAAGATGATCTTAACATGTTGTACATTTTAAATCATAACTACACTTTGTTCACCATCCATATCTCATAACTTATAACTCATAGCTTCTAACTCATAACTCATAACTCATAACTCAAAATTCTTACCTTGCCACGTATCCTGCAATTCAAATTCCTTTTCAATCAAAATCTGAACCTGGTCAGAACGAAGGTTTCCCCATGTCGGACCTGCCTGAAAACGTGGCGGAGCCTCGCCGGTAAATCTTTCTATCACAAATTTTGGATTCAGCTTTTCCGTGAACTTCACGATGAAACTGATATAGTTTTCGAGGGTAAAGAGTTTGAAATGCCCCGGATCCAGCAGGTATTGCTGAGCCATCAGGGTATCTTTAATAATCTGGAGTTGGTGAAATTTAATGGTATCGAGCGGAAGTTCTGAAACAATTGCTGCCTCATCAAGCATTTCCTCTTCGGTTTCGCCCGGCAATCCAAAAATAAGATGCGCACCGGTATGTATGCCAAATCCGGCGGTCTTGCGAATGGCTGATACTGATTCTTCGAACGTATGCCCGCGGTTGATGTTCTGTAACGTCCGATTGTAGCACGATTCGATGCCATATTCAATAATCACGTAATGGCTTTCGGCAAGGCGGGCAAAATATTCCAGCTTCTCATCGTCAATACAGTCAGGACGGGTACCGATAACCAAACCAAT
>CAIXAQ010000166.1 GCA_903917425.1 uncultured Bacteroidales bacterium | reverse complement strand
GTAACGAAAATATTGGCCGGAAAAATGGTGATTTCAGTAAGTGATTCTATTGTAAGCCCATCCAAAGGATTAAATGAAGCCAAACTTTCAATTTCATCGCCAAAAAAGATGATGCGGTAAGCAATATCGGCGGAAGCCGGATACACGTCGATAGTATCGCCTTTTACCCTGAACTTGCCACGTGTAAGGTCAAATTCGTTGCGTGAATACAAACTTTCGACAAGCGCATGCAATAATTTGTTCCTGCTGAGTTTATCGCCTTTGGCTATACGGATAACTTTATTGGTGAAATCATCGGGATTTCCTATGCCGTAGATGCATGAAACAGAAGCTATTACAATTATATCCTGTCGTCCGGAAAGTAATGCCGAAGTAGCACTTAACCTTAGTTTCTCAATTTCTTCGTTGATGGACAGGTCCTTTTCGATGTATGTATTCGTTACGGGAATAAATGCTTCGGGCTGATAATAATCGTAATACGAAATAAAGAACTCGACCAGGTTTTCAGGAAAAAACAGTTTGAATTCACTGTAAAGCTGGGCCGCAAGTGTTTTATTATGACTCAGGACAAGAGTAGGCCGCTGAACCTGTTGTACCAGATTGGCAATTGAGAACGTTTTCCCCGACCCGGTAACACCAAGCAATACCTGAGCATTGTCGCCTCTTACAACTCCTTCAGTCAGTTGCCTGATGGCTTCAGGCTGATCGCCTGTTGGAAGGTATTCGGATGTGAGTTTAAATTTCATTGGTAATTATAGGTTCAGTCACATTTGAAAATATTTAAACAGTGTTTCAACTACTCAGGAAGTTCCAGGGTTGCAATAACCGGATAATGATCGGAATAGTCTTTTTCAATTATTTTATGTTCAGACGCCTGTAACGACTGCGAATGGAAAATATAATCGAGCCGGAGGAAGGGTAGCTTTTGGGCATAGGTTTGGCCTAGCCCCGTGCCGGCTTCGGCAAAAGTATCTTCTAGTTCATTATGAATCTGCTTGTAACTGTACGAAACAGGTGTATCATTAAAATCTCCTGTCAGGATAACTGGATAAGGCGACTCTTTCAAAAAAGCAACAACCGTCCGTATTTGAGAAGCTCGCATGATGTAAGCAAAACGCATTTTACTAATAATTGCTGTCGAACCCTTTTTTAGTTTTTCGTTAGCCGACGGGTTGTTGGCAATTTCACTCACAAAATTGTAATCTTCTTTCCCGAATTTAACTGATTCGAAGTGCATGTTCATAACCCGAATTGTGTCTTTACCTATCCTGACATCGCACGACTGGCAAAAGTTTACTGTGCTGTTTTCGAACACCAATTTTTGCGCGTGAACTATGGGAAATTTGCTGAAGATAGCCAGACCAAGCGGCAAACCTTTGTTGTTTTTATTGATGAGTTCGACGCTCCGGTATTTGTACCCGGATTTAAGACTGATGGTATCTGCGAAATCAGCATTTTTGCCTCCACCGCTGTAATATTCCTGGAGGCAAAGAATGTCGGGTGATTCAGAATGAATAAGGTCGAAGATAGAGGTTCGTGTTGATCTGCTCGAAGCGCTCCTCCAGTTGTAAAGATCAAACAACCGCACATTATACGTCATCACTTTTATCGAGTTTCCAAAACTGAGGGAAGAACCGGATCCCGAAAATTTGACACAGGTTTTGATCTGATTATATCCTAACAGTATGGTAATGAGGGATAAAACGAAATATTTTTTTAAAAATACAAGCCAGAATAATACAAAAAATACGTTGAAGACTAAGAAAACAGGGTAAAGAAGACCGGCAAAAGCAACAGGCCAGAATTTCTCAGGTGACAGGTATAACGATGAATATGACAATAGTAGCAGAACGATAAAGAAAATATTTATCGCTATCAACAATTTGGTAGCCAATGACGCCTTTTTGTTCGATCCTGCCGCTTTCTTCTTTGCTTTTGCCACTTTTT
>CAIXAQ010000165.1 GCA_903917425.1 uncultured Bacteroidales bacterium | reverse complement strand
TGGCAAACATTTATTTCATAAATAAATGATTATCAGTATCTTATATAAATATAACATTAACTCAATGACGTAAAAGAAACACTTTAATAATGATCGTTGAAAAACCAACATAGGCAGCTTCGATGTTTAACGATGCATGCTCAGGTAGTTTCATACGATTTTGTTGAGTTCAGAAGATAACACAGTTTATCTTTTTTATTTTATTAACCTACCAACAACATAAGTACCAGACCAGATATGAAGAATTTTAATTTCAAGCAGCTTATCCCTTATCTTTCTGCCATCGTGATATTTGTAGTTATCACCATGGTGTATTTCAGCCCTTTGCTCGAAGGGAAAAAGATAAAACAATCCGATATCACGCAATTCAAAGGCGTATCGAAAGAAATTGCGGATTTCCGCGAAAAGACAGGCCAGGAGCCACTATGGACGAACAGCCTGTTCGGAGGAATGCCCGCATACCAGATTTCGGTGCTTTACAAAGGGAACGTGTTACAACATTTGGATAAGCTGATGCAGGGATTTTTACCTTATCCTGCAGGCTTGGTTTTTCTGTATATGGCTGGTTTCCTGATACTTTTACTTGTTTTAAAAGTCGATAAATGGCTTGCTATTGCGGGGGCCATCGCTTTTGCTTTTTCCTCATACCTCTTTATAATTATAGAAGTCGGGCACAACAGCAAGGCACATGCGATCGGATACATTGCACCCGTTCTTGCGGGTATTATCCTAACCTATCGGGGTAAGTATCTGCTTGGAGGTATAGTTGCCACAATCTTCTTGTCGCTCGAACTGCTGACCAACCACCTGCAGATAACGTATTATATGATGATGACTGTCGCCGTTTTCGTAGTATCTGAATTGATTTTCAGTATTACCGAGAAAAGGTTGCCGGGATTCGTTAAATCAAGCGGAGTAATGCTGATAGCAGCCATATTTGCCATTGCAACAAACATTACCACACTTTGGGCTACATACGAATACGGAAAAGTTACCACGCGCGGAAAAACTGAGTTGACAACCGAAAAAGACAACCGTACTACAGGCCTCGACAAAGACTATGCTACAGGATGGAGCTACGGAATCCCCGAAACCTTTACATTGCTCATTCCCAATTTTAATGGCGGCTCCTCAAACGGGCCGGTAAGTTCATCGTCGAATTCATACAAAGCACTATTAGCCAACAATATAGATGCAAACCAGGCCGATAAACTAACTAAAAATCTTCCTTTATATTGGGGAACCCAGCCTGGCGTAGCAGGACCCGTTTACGTGGGAGCCATCCTGATTTTTCTTTTTGTGTTTGCTCTTTTCGTTGTCGATAAAAAATACAAGTGGTGGTTATTATCCGCAACCATCCTTTCAATTCTGCTTTCGTGGGGCAAGAATTTTATGCCATTTACAGATTTATTTCTTGATTACCTTCCCGGGTACAATAAATTCAGGGCAGTTTCGATGACCCTGGTGATTGCTGAATTTTGCATCCCACTGCTTGCCTTTCTTGGTTTAAACCAGGCACTTACTGGTGAGATTGATAAAAAGAAAATGATTAAATATCTTTACTATTCGTTGGGGATTGTCGGCGGCATTTGCCTAATTTTCGCCCTGGCAGGAAGCAGTATCTTTACTTTCGTATCACCCTCAGACGATCAGTATAAATCGTATTACCCCGATTGGCTTATAGCTGCAATACAACTCGACAGGGCAGCCATTTTTCAATCCGATGCATTCCGTTCGTTGCTGTTTATCATGGTAAGCGGAGCAGCAATTTGGGCATTATTAAATAATATGATTAAAAAACCTGTTTTCCATTGCATTTTTATACTACTGATAATCATTGATTTATGGTCGGTTAACAGGCGGTATTTGAACAGCGATAGTTTTGTACGTAAAAGTGTGGATGCGGTGCCTTTTCAACCATCTCAAGCAGATTTGTTTATATTGAAAGATATTGACCCGAATTTCAGGGTATTTAACCAGACGGTAAGCACTTTTAATGATGCAAGCACTTCCTATTTCCATAAATCCATTGGTGGATACCATGGAGCTAAATTGCGCCGCTACCAGGAACTGATTGAGCATCACCTATCAAAAGGGAACATGAATGTGTTCAACATGCTCAACACCAAATATTTTATTATCGAAAGCAAGCAAGGCGGACAACCAGAAACGCAGTTTAACATGCAGGCACTTGGAAATGCCTGGTTTGTAAACAACGCACACGCCGTAAATAATGCCGATGAGGAAATTAATGCAATCACCGACTTTGTTCCCAATGAAACAGCTGTTTACGATAAACGGTTTGAGGATCAGGTGAAAGGACATATTATCAGTAAAGATTCATTATCTAAAATAGCGCTTACCGACTATAAGCCAAACCACCTGACTTACATTTCGGAAACCAACCGGGAACAATTAGCCGTTTTTTCGGAAATTTATTACGAGAAAGGCTGGGATGCCTACATTGATGGAAAGAAGGCACCCTATTTCAGGGCTGATTACGTGCTTCGTGCTATGATAGTGCCGGAAGGGAAACACACTATTGAATTTAAATTTGATCCACCGGTTTACCGTATAGGTGAAAAAATTTCGCTGGCATCATCCTTGCTTCTTGTGCTGCTAGCCTTGGGAACATTAGGTTTCGAAATCAGGAAAAACCTGTCGGCTGGAAAGAAACAGAACTAGTTTATGGATCCGGCAAGCCCTGCACGCAAAGTACTTATAATAACCTACTACTGGCCACCGAGTGGTGGAGCAGGCGTGCAGCGATGGTTGAAATTTGTCAAATACCTTCCCGAAACAGGTTATGAAGCGATAGTGATCACTGTTGATCCGGCCTATGCATCCTATGCGCAAATCGATCAGACTTTACAGGCGGAAGTAAATGAAAATGTGAGGGTTATCAGAACAAAATCGTTTGAACCTTATAACCTCTATAAGAAAGTCTCCAAAAGCCGGGAAGTGCCTTACGGGGGCTTTGCCAACGAATCGAAACCATCATTTATTCAGCGTTTCTCCCGGTTTATCCGCGGAAACA
The DNA here is from genome assembly GCA_903917425.1 of uncultured Bacteroidales bacterium. GTDB lineage: Bacteria > Bacteroidota > Bacteroidia > Bacteroidales > UBA4417 > UBA4417. The sequence goes on along the minus strand of CAIXAQ010000165.1, from coordinate 1,782 downwards.
TGTTTATTCCGGATCCCCGCAAAGGGTGGAACAAATATGTGCTGAAAGCAGTGAACGAACTGCTGAAAACCGAAAAAATTGAAGCTGTAATTACATCAAGTCCACCTCATTCAACTCAACTCATTGGCCTTGAAATTGAAAAAAAATATGGGATCCCATGGATTGCGGATCTTCGGGATCCATGGACTGATATTTATTATTACGATTCACTATACCATCTGCCTTTTGCGAAGCGAAAAGATGCTTCTTATGAGTTACAGGTACTCGAAAATGCGGATGCAATTTTAGTTGTAAGCCCATCCATTAAAAGAAATTTTTTAGCTAAATCCGGAAAGCTAAAAGCTGAAAAAATCTATATCATTCCAAATGGATTTGATAATGAAGACTTTGCCTCGCCTAAACCCGTTTCAACTGACAAGTTTGAAATCGTTTATACGGGTACGATGGCAGACTCGTATAATATCACTTCATTTTTAGAGGCTCTCGAAACGGTTTCGACCCATTTTTCACCAGGTATAATTAAAGTCCGTATAGTAGGAATTGTTGCTCCCGGCATCATGAACCAAATTAATAATTCAAGGTTAAGCAACCTATTTGAGTTCAAGGGATATTTAAATCACAGTGAAGCAATAGATTACATGACCGGATCCTCAGCTTTATGGCTGGTAATTCCTGAAATTAAAAACAACGAAGGCATCTTAACAGGAAAGCTTTTTGAATATTTGGCTACCGGAAAACCTATCATTGGGATTGGCCCGGTGAAAGGCGATGCTGCCGAAATTTTAAACCGTACAGCCTCCGGTAAAATGTTTGAAAGCCATGATGCGGCAGGGATGGCTAACGAATTGAAACGGTTGATTGAGGTTTGGAAAAACGGGACTAAAATAAGCAATGACATTTCAAAGATAAAATGCTACTCCCGCCAATCGTTAACGCAGGAAATTGCGAATCTGATTGCTAAAATCATTCCAAAAACTCCGGGAATGAATTAGGATTGTAATTCCAAAACCTGATATATCAATTTGCGGGAAATTTATAAAAATTCAGATCCACATTTAATGCTCAAAATATTTTAAAAAAGTACTTTTCACTGTTAATTTGATAAAATTGTTGTACAAAGTACTGCATTTATAAATTACTTAATTTTATCTATATTTAGCTCATTATCAGTAATATGAAATCTACATGTTCTACATCCTATAATATTATTGATCTGTACTCAGTAATTTAAACCTTCTCCCACTGGCACTTCGGCAAAAATTTTGTGAAACCCGGTGCAGCACTTTGCGTTAAATAAAAAACTACTTTTGCCACCTCATTTCTAAAATAAAAGCTCGTTGGGTATAATTGTCAAACAATCGGTAAAAGGAACAGTTTACGTATATTTAGGCGTCATTCTGGGTTTTATCACCACCGGAATATTTTTACCCAAGTTTTACTCGACAGAGCAAGTAGGATTGCTAAAAATATTAGTAGCTTATTCATCCCTGATTGCTTCTTTCGGCACTCTGGGGATAAATGGGGTTACCATCAGATTGTTTCCGTTTTTTAAGGATAACAAACAAAAACATCATGGCTATCTCGCAAATATACTTTTAGTCGGAGTTTTCGGAGCCCTGTTGACGACTGCACTTATATTACTTCTAAAGCCCTGGATAAGTGAAATGAGCGGCGAAAAATCCGCCTTGTTTGTGCATTATTTCAATTACCTTATTGTACTCGTCTTTTTCCAGATTTTTTTCTCGTTGCTGGATGCCTATTATTCTGCCCTTTTGAATAGTG
>CAIXAQ010000164.1 GCA_903917425.1 uncultured Bacteroidales bacterium | reverse complement strand
TTGCATTTTCATGTACTATCTTTGCTCCAATACTATTACAAATTGCATTATGCTGATAAAATGAAAATTACCACCCTTTTAATCTCCCTTTTCTTTGTTTCTTCTTTTCTCCATGCCCAGGATTACTGGCAAAAGATAAACACGCCCGACAGCCTCTCCCTTACCGATGTAATGGTTGATAATCAGGGCAGTATTTTTATAAGTTGTTGGGAGAATTTTGGCAAAGGCGGTATTTATCGTTCCGATGATGATGGGTATAGCTGGACAAGAATAAACAATGGCTTTATATATCCTAATGCTAGTATTCTTTCATTGGCACAAGATGATGAAGGCACAATTTATACCGGAGGACAAAGTCTTATTTATAAATCATTTGACAGCGGTGATACATGGATGCAAGTTTACCAAACACCAATATACGCGGCTAATATGTGTGTCGTAAGATGTGGTTATGATAGTATAATAGTAGCAGGAGGCGAAAATCAGGATGGGATTATACGATCAGGAGACTATGGTATAACCTGGCAAAAAGTACTTGATATATCACATAACGGTTGGTTTGAATCAATTACCGATATTCAGTTTGGACCAAATGATGTAATATATGCCTGTTCTCGTATCACATTATCGAACGACCCTGGGATGATTTACGCCAGCTACGACCAGGGCCGGACATGGCAAGTATTTAGCGAGGCTGGATACCCAATGGCACTGGGTTTCGATAATCAGGGGCGGTTGTTACGAGGTGAATTTGGTTCGGGATTGTACAGGTATGATTTTACAACATCAGCTTGGGAACATATACTGGCTACAGGAGTATCACCACAGGAAATACTTACGGTACCCGATAATAAAATTTTTCTTGGTTGTTATTATTGGCCAAGTGGTGGATTAGGCGGTGCAATGGAATCAACTAACGGAGGTGAATCTTTCAGTTTCATAAATTCAGGTTTTGGTTTAAGTAATAACGCTTCCGAATTTGCAGTGGATAAGGTTGGTAGGATTTTAACGGTTAATGGACTATTATTCCGAAGTTATGACACTGTGTTCACGAAAACCCTAGATTTATTAAGAAATGACTTAACTATAAATGTATCACCTAATCCCTTCTTTGGCAACGTTAAAATTGATTTGCAAAACCCAAACAAACAACAATTGATAGGAAAACTGCAAATTCTTGATATTTATGGGCATATAGTACACGAAACCTTATTTTCAGGAAATGAATATTTATATGATGGGATCAGTTTGGCAGCAGGCATATATGTAGTTACTATAAAAATAAAAAATAAAATATACAATACTAAAATAATACATTACTAACCTTTTAATTAGACCACTATGAAACACACACGTTTTTTTATGCTTGCTTTGAGTATTGCCTTAGGGCTTACATGGTTTAATGTATTTTCCCAGCAAAATCCGGTTAATGGTTATATTGCCGATGACCAGGATTACCTTAATTCATTGCCGGTAATGCAACTATCTGCAGCCTCGGCTGCTACCACGCTGCCTGCTGAGGTTGATAATTCGCAGCAGATATTTTTCCCACATACAAATGATGGTTATTCTACCCTTATGTATAATCAAAAATACACTGGCAGTTGTACTTTTGCTTCAACTATTTACTATACTTATGCTTACGAACATAACAGGTTATTAGGTGTGGCGGGCAATACGCCTCAAACTCGCTTTGCACCAAACTCGCTGTATAATTATTATAATGGAGGTAATATTGGTATGGGTTCTAGTTTTCTGGATGTATTTAATCATTTGAAGAACTATGGAGTAATGACTGAAGCAGATTGGGGAAATCTTGAAGCGTTGGATTATCTGCGATGGCAAACTGGGTATGATGCTTACAAAAGCATGACCTCTAATTTGACAACAACTTATGCCACCACCATTCAACTTAACTTACAGCTTTCTGGTCTTGAAACTATGAAACACTATTTAAATGATCACAATGAAGGAGGCTCTGCTGTTGGTGGATTGCTTAATATGGGAGTGTTATATTGGTGTCACGGTTCTAGTATTTTACCTCCCAATAGTGCTTATGCAGGGCAAAATGTTAAGTTTGATAATTCAATGACATGCGGTGGCCACGCTGTTACCATTGTAGGTTATTGTGAAGATGTTAAGTACGACTGGGGAGGTGCCGGAACAATTAGTAACCCCCAACCTGATGGTCAGTTTAGAAACGATATTGATAATAATCATGATGGGGTTATTGATCTTCGTGATTGTGAAATAGGCGCAGTAAAAGTCGCAGATAATTATGGAACTCAAGGAAATGGCGGGTTTGAATGGGTATTATATCGCTGTTTATACAACACACAATTAATAGCTATTACTCCAAAAATTGATTATCATCCTGACTTTGGGGCAAAAATCAAATTAAGTAAGCAGGATAGGGGCAATAAGCACATTTATACATCAAAAGGATCAAAAGCTAATTCAGCACCAGGTGAATATTTATGGAGTGAATATAGTTTAATGAAAATAGGGAGTGCTAATGACCCTATAAGAGGTGCAGTTTATACCGATGTAAATGGGACTGCAACATATACAAAAGACTACAATCCTTTAGAAACATTTATTGATAAGACTGCGACAGTTGCTCCCGGATATATTTTTGGAAAGCTATTCCTAAAAGTATCGTCAACAAATAGTACAGGACTTCCTGATGATCAAATACATGACTTTGTTTTGGTTGATTATCGATGGAATGAAACCTTCGAACTTGCTTGTGACCAGCATAATGTTCCAATAGGGAATCCTACTATTCTTGCTATCGAATACGATCTAATCCCCCACGAATCACCAATTACTACTGCAACTACTTTTAACAGCAATATGGTTTCGCGGTTTTCGCCTGTTTTTACCGGTAATTCAACATATGATATAAGTAACGATGTGCGCTTTGATATGTATAACAGCACCATTACCCTCGAGCAAGGCAGCAGCTTATCCCTCGGTAATAATGTGATTATCAGAGGCAAACGGGGTGATAATAAATTGATAATAAATGGCAATATTTTACCAATGGGCACAAATGTAAAATTTGAGGCTGAACCTGGTGCTACCCTGGAGGTAATTTATGAAAACCCATCAGTAGCCGGTTTGCTCGAAAACTGCATATTTAATAATGCTGTCCTCACTGCCCAGGCAGGTACTTTAACTGTTAAAAACTCAACTTTCACACTGCTGCCAGGCAATAAGGTGATAGTAAAACCAACAGCAAAATTAATACTTGATGCTTCTTTGCTAACCAAATCCGCAGCAAGCCAGTGGCAAGGCATCGAAGTGTGGGGCAACAGCTATCAGCACCAGCAAACAATAAACGGATTGTGCGAACAAGGCACACTCGAACTTAAAAATAATACCATAATCGAAAATGCCTATAATGGCATTACCAACTGGAAGCCAAATGACTGGAATTCAATAGGAGGTATAATTATTGCCAATGGAGCAACATTTCGCAACAACCGCCGCAGTGTCGAGTTTATGAAATACAAAAACTTCGACCCTGCTACCGGTAAGGAAATTGACAACCTCAGCAGTTTCAGTACTTGTAGTTTCGAGATAAATGATCAATACCCGGCCGGTGCTGCGCCTTACTTTGCTCAGGCCTCACTCTGGTATGTAAAGGGCATAAAGTTTTACAGTTGCGATTTCCTGAATAACCGTACTAATAATTTTACCGGTTATGGAATATATTCGCTTGATGCCGGATATAAGGTAAGTTTGCCTGTAAGTATTCCGGGTACACCCATAGACAGGTCGGCCTTCAGAAATTTCGAGTACGGCATTTATGCCTCCAATTCCGAAACATCCAATACTGTGTATGTAAATTATGGTGATTTTACCAATAATGGCAAGGGCATCTCTTTGCTTTCAGTCAATAGTGCAGTAGTATTGAATAGTCTGTTCGATATCGGGATTTCGGCAGGTTGTCCAAATCAAGGCACAGGTATCAGTATGAATGCCTGTACCGGCTATTCAATTGAAAAAAACACTTTTACCGGAGGTACAGGTGTACAAGGTGCAACTTACACCGGTATTGATATTACAAACTCAGGTACAGCATATAACGAAATCTATCAAAACACTTTCCATAACCTTACATACGGGAATCTTGCCAATCAGGTAAACGGTACATCCAATAACTTACAACCAACCGGTTTAACTTACCTATGCAATGTGAACAGCGGAAATATAAACGATTTTTATGTTACCAATAATTCACGAATTTCGTATTTTCAACGAAGTGGAAGTTCTGTATCGGCTGGGAACTCATTCTCAAATAACGCATCGTATAACTTCTATAATGGAGGAAGCACTAAAATTTCTTATTATTATTCGCCCGGCCAGGCTCCATTTGTATATTATAATCTGCTGCTTGTTCCTACAGCTAATAGTAACGGCTGCCCCGACCATTATGGTGATGGAATGGGTGATCTTGTAAATATAAGTACATCTCAAACCATTGAGAAAGAGCAACAATACGCCAATGCTTTCTCAGCTTATAACAACGTGAAAGCCGTATATGAATCACTAAAAGATGGAGGAAATACTGCAAACATGGTAGATGACATTGCAACCAGTATTCCATCTGAAATGTGGGAGCTGCGCAATAAATTACTTGGTGATTCGCCTCACTTATCACAAACTTCGTTAAAGGAAGCAAGCTTGAAAAATGATGTATTGCCCGAATCAGTGCTTTTTGATGTTCTGGCAGCTAATCCGGATGAATTGAGGGACCAAGAATTCCTTGATTTCTTGAAAACCAAGGATAACCCTATGCCCGATTATATGGTTGAACTCCTCAGTCAGATTGCGGGAAACACATCCGGCAAAACAATTATTCAGGAACAACTTTTCACGTATGATATGCTGAAATCATCTGCGGCAGATGATATTTTGAGAAGCAAGCTTAACGACACTACCTTCGACCAAATGAGTATATTGAATTTGCTTGATAACAAAGGTGATCTGGCAAGTCAATATCAAATGATAGATACCTGGTTACAAACCGGGAGTATCACAGCAGCGCAGGTCATATTAAGTACAATCCCTGAAATATTTCAGTTATCCGAATCCGAAACGGCAGACTATCAAAACTTCAGCACTGTTAAAAACATTCAGTTTAATCTGAAAAATTCTGGTCGTAACCTTTTTATGCTCGACAGCACTGAAATCTCGTCTCTTACTGCCATTGCAAATTCCGGCAAAGGAATCGCATCAGCTCAGGCTAAAGGGATCTTAGGTTTTACGGCAGGTAATCAATATTGCCAATGCAATCAGGATGATTTGTTGAAACATTCTGCTGTAATACCCAAAGTAAAGACCCCTGAATCAGGCAATATAGAGCTTGCGGTTTCACCAAACCCCGCTACTACATGGATAGCCTTTGATTATACGTTACCCGACTCATATTCTTCAGTAACCCTTACAATATACGACAACACGGGTCGGGTAATTGAAAAAGTGAAATTAACCGGTAAGCAAGGACAAAAGGTACTCAATACAAGCTCATACCCATCTGGTGCTTATGCTTACAAATGCAAACAACTCAAAAATGGTTCAGGTAAATTTATTATCCAATAAACTTGTTTAAAGGTTTTTCAATAAACACCGAACTGAAAAACACTTTATTTCTAATTGAGTAGACAGCCCCGCCAGCAAATACTGGCGGGGTGCGTCGCTCACAGTTTTTTTTAAGTTTGCAGATGCGTCACTGTTGGTAAGGTTCTCGCATACAGCGGTTCATTAAGATGTGGAGCAATTTTCTCGTACTAGGTAAGCATGGCTTCATAGCCTTACAACCTCAAACCTTGTGTGTAAGTATGATACTTGCTTCAGGTAAAATGCGGAATTCTTGCTCAGGCTTCGCCCTTTTTAAAACATAATTTTATCTAAAAGTACCAAAAGGTACAAAAAGGTAAACAAAAGTATAAATGTACCTTTTTAGCAATTCACTAAAACCCTTATCATTTCTCATTTGTATATGTTTATTGAAATTCCGTATTCTGAAAAAGGTAACACAAATGTACAATTGTACCTTTTCAATAAGCGGAATTCTTGGTCAGTCTTCGCTCTTTTCTAAATCCATTTCTCCGTCCTTCATAATCCCTTCACACTTCCCTTGTTGCTGCAAACCATTTCATTCATTCGCTCAA
>CAIXAQ010000163.1 GCA_903917425.1 uncultured Bacteroidales bacterium | reverse complement strand
TTATAAAAGGGAATGACAAACTCGAAGAGATGTCATTTTATCCTGAATTATTTAAAGAATCCGGCCTTGATGTTGTTATAATTCCTGTTGAACAAATTTCGGATAATTTCCATCTGCTCGCTGATTCATGGGTAATTGGCGAATTGATCCATAGTGAAATTCGTTCTTTATCACCGGAAGTCATTCATGCGCTTGCTAATTGCAATTTCAATAATGCAATCAAATCCATGATTACTACCCACGATAAGAGGTTTTATTATGTACTGGGGCAAACGGAGTTTACCGACCAGGTATTGACTGCAAGCGAAAAGGAACTTTTGCTGAGATATCTTGTTCCTACCTGGATCCCTGGGAAAAACCTTGAACAATGGGAAGTTGCCTATCATAATAAAGACGGGTATATACTTAAACATCACCTGAAAGGACGGAGCGAGGATATCTATGCCGGTTCGATGACTAATGAACAGGATTGGAAAATATTATTTGATTCAGGGCAAATCAACGAAATGGTTTTACAACGTTTTATTGAACAAAAGAAATTTATCGGCACTATTGGCAAGGAAAAAAGGGATGATTATGTCACGGGGACTTTGCTCTATTTTAATGAAGAGTTTTTCGGTCCCGGAATATACAGAACTTCCTCTTTACCGGTTTCCAACCTGTCAGATTTTCGGAAAGCCGGCCAGTTGGTTGCAAAGGCAGAGGAGAAAATACCAGGTATTAATTATTTGTAAGTATTTTTCTGCATTATCCTTGCAGCAAGAGAAAATTAACGGAGTACAATACAGCGGCACCCTTGATCAGGATGATGATGCCATTGTTTATTATAACACGAATTCTGCTATCCATAAAAATATCCTATTAATGTCTTTTGAACGTATTAAGCAAGGATTTGTCAGGGAAGATATCATGCTGTTTTCTGATAAGCTGGCGATGCTGGCTTATTTAAGAATCTTGTATGGCGCAAATACTGTGCTTGCTTTTCTTACTTCAGGAAGATTTAGGTATACCGATTATAATTCTATCACTTGTGATTTTAATAAAATAAAAGACTATTCGGACTAGCTTTTATTAAAGATTCTAGCATAACTAAATCCTGTAAAAAAACAGCAACATAAAAATAAATGCAATCTATTATTCAAACGATTTAAAATAAAAATGACTGATTTAACCCAATCATCAGAAACAACACATTCTTTTTTACCAGCGCCTATACCTGTTACACAACATATATGGCCAGATGAAATTCTGCCATTACTAAGTATTTCTTGCTTGACTTATATGCATGAAAACTATATTCGCGATGCCATCGAAGGTTTTTTAATGCAGCAAACAACTTTTAAAGTTGAAATTATAATTCATGACGATGCATCATCTGATCGAACCGCAGATATTATCAGAGAATATGAGGAAAAATATTCTAAATTAATAGTACCCATTTATCAAACAGAAAACCAGTTTTCAAAAAAAGACGGAACAATTGGAAAAATATTAAGAGAAAAAAGACGTGGAAAATACATTGCAATCTGCGAAGGAGATGACTACTGGACAGATCCTTTGAAATTGCAGAAACAGGTTGATTTTTTGGAAAATAATCCAGACTATGTTATGTGTTATCATGATGTAAAAGCAATTAATGAAGAAGGTAGTATTATAATGGACTCAAAAATTGGGAAAGAAAATCAACGAGATTTTAGTAGTGAAGAATTATCTTATAACCGTCCATTTATTATGCCATTGTCTGTTGTATTTAGAAACCTTTCAATAATTTGGCCAGAAGAATCTAAATATGTTTTAAATGGCGATACTTTTCTTTTTTCAATTCTCGGTCAATATGGAAATGGGAAATATATATCTGATATTCAACCAGGGAATTATAGATATCACAGTGGTGGGATATGGTCTAAGATTACAAATCAACAAAAATCAATAGCACATATTACAACATTTTATTGGATGTATCAATACTATTTTAGAATAGGTGATATTAATAGAGCACAATCGTATTTGAAAATTATGTTAGATTTAGCTTTAAAAATCGATAGT
>CAIXAQ010000162.1 GCA_903917425.1 uncultured Bacteroidales bacterium | reverse complement strand
ATTCACTTTTAGTTATTCACTATTCACTTTTAGTTATTCACTATTCACTTTTAGTTATTCACTATTCACTTTTAGTTATTCACTTTTATACATTCCATGGCAAAGCCAACGCCATATCTTTCCCCCTGAAAAATATCCCAACCAGCGTAAGCACAATAAATGCCACAATAATAAACACGAAAACCGCCTGAACCAACTCCGCTTTCGAAAGGCTGAGCTTTTTCAGGAAATACGTATAAAAGCCAGCCATAAAACCAAGCAGTATGAGTAAAGGAAGTATTCCGTTGCTGACAAAAGCAGGAACCGGCGACAAAAGCACTTCGAAATTAAGGACATATTCGTTGAAAAGAATTCCGGCAAGTGTTACTGCTATGGCAAATTTGGCAGTGGTTTCAGCTGAGTCCCGCCCCTTTTCCGAAATAAACCAATGTCCATTAGCAGCTTCATTATATTTCATAAACGGCATCCACGCCAGGAAAACCACAACACTGATCGGAATAATAAATGCCGCAAAAAACGGGTGAAAATGCATCAGCAGTTCCTGCACGCCTGCAAAATACCAGGGCGCTTTTGTGGGGTTCAAACTATAGGCAGGATTGGCCTTTTCGAGCAATGGCGCATTAAACAAAGCTGCGAAAGTAAACAGTACTGCTATCAATACAAGGGCTACAATAAATTCTTTAAAAACCAGGTTGGGCATGGTTGGCACCATTACAGGTTTCTCTTCTGTTTCGGGGATCAAAATCCCGCCGGCTTTGCGAACACGCCAGAAATGGTATAGTACCAGAATCAGCAGCAGAAACGGGAGCACCGCGGTATGAAAAGTAAAAAATGTCCGCAATGTGTCGGAATTGAGTTCTTTTCCGCTAATGATCATAGTACGTAAGCTTTCACCAACCAGGGGCATATACCCTATAATATTGGTGCTTACCGTGATGGCCCAGTATGCCAGCTGATCCCACGGCAAAAGGTAGCCTGTAAAATTTAATAACACAATCAATACCAGCAGAAACAATCCAAATAGCCAGTTAATCTTACGCTCTTCACGAAATGCTCCTGTAAGAAATACCCTTAGAAAATGCAGAAAAGCGAACAATAGCAGGTATACGCCGCTCCAGTAATGTATGTTGCGGATAAACTGGCCAAAAAGAACATGGTTCTTGGTAAAAATTACTGAATCGTATGCCTCGGCAGGAACCGGTGTATAATAGAACCTGAGTAAAATTCCTGTTATAATTTGAATCACAATCAACAAAGCCGCCATGCCGCCAAGCCCGAAAGTGCGGCTGAATTGTATAGACGATTCACTTACCTTTACCGGATGCAGATGTAAAAAGATAGTTCGCATTTAATATCACATTCAAAAACCATTCACTGATGGGAATGGATTGGTTAACAATATTCTTTTCAATTAAAAGAATCTGTAGGCAGCCTCATTTAATTACCGGTAAAAGTAATAAAATTTGAATAAGCTAAATGAGGGCATTTTCGAAGGGAAATTCAGTGCATTTTTAACACCGGGAACATTTCAAATTCATCAAAATATATATATCTTTGAATTCTAAAATCCGTATATAATGATAAAATACTATACAGAATCTAACACAGTGAATACCAGTGATTACGAAAAATATGGCAGGACTGCGATTTTGATATGCCTTCTTCTTTTTGCGTATACCGGATTCTGCCAGGATTCAATATCTGTTAAACAGGATTCAGTCCAGGTTAAAAAAAACCGGAAAAATACCATTAAACTTAATCTTACCAACCCAATGCTTTTTGGCGATAACAATTACATTTTGGGTTACGAACGGACTATCGGGAAACACCAGTCATTCACTCTTAATCTGGGCACTTTTACATTGGGTAAAGTTTTAAATTTCGACACTGACTCTATTAAAGGCTTAAACAAGGATGTAAATAGCATTGGCCTGAGTATGAGTTGCGATTATAGATTTTACCTGGCAAAAGAGAATAAGTTCAACTCGCCTCACGGTCTTTATATCGGGCCTTATTTTTCGCTGAACAAGTTTACGCGTACTTATGATATTGAGGCTACTGGAGCATCAGGTTCAAAGGCACAATTGAATGCTGATTTTATGTTCAGGGTGGCAACCGTGGGTTTTCAGCTCGGATACCAGTTTGTTTGGCGCAACCGGATTTCACTTGATATGGTATTGTTCGGACCGGGGTTTTCAGGCTATAAAGCTAAAGTCGACCTCAGCACAACACTTTCTCCGGACCAGGAATCGGAGTTCTTTACCAAATTAAATGAAAAGCTACAGGAAAGATTACCTGGGTACAGCCTTGTTGTAAAGCCGGGAACCTTCGAGAAAACCGGATCGGTAAATACTACTTCGATGGGATACAGGTATATAGTTATGCTTGGGTTCAGGTTCTAAATAAACAAAGTGTTTATGTGTTTTAAAATCGGATGTTTTGTCTCAGGGTAAGTAAAATCAAGAAATTTCAATTTATTCACTAAAATAATCTTTAAAGTCAATTTTGCAGCAAAAGTGAAGCAACGTTTCGTAAATAAAAATCTGTTTTGTACTTTTGCCCCGTATTTGAGTTGACTTTATATAATCCTACTTACCAGGCAAATTAATCAGATCGTACTTAACGCTTCATTAGTTCACCCTTTACAGAAAACATTTATCGAAGGATACAAAACAACAAATTAATTGTGGTGAAATCATAGTGAAATCAATTATAATTAACACAAAATCAACTAAATCATTTAAAAATGAAGAAAATTATTTTAATTGCGATCATCAGCTTTTCAACTTTTTATTATGTAAACGCGCAGGAGGTGGGGTTACGTTTCGGATATGCAAACTATGGCAATGTTGCAATCGACGGTATATTTGGCGTTGGCAAGTTAAGCCGAATCCATGGGGACGTTTCCTTTGGAAATAATAGTGTCGGAATTGACGCCCTTTGGGATTTCATTAACAAACCACTTGGAGCCGAGGCCTTTACCTGGTATGCTGGTGTTGGCCCCTATATGAGAATAGGCGATCCCTTTTATCTGGGTGTTATGGGCGAGTTAGGTTTGGAGTACCATTTTAACGAAGTACCTATTGCATGTGGCTTTGACTGGAGACCAGGCGTAAGTATAGTTCAATCTACCAATTTCTTTGCTGATTCATTTGGATTTAATGTCCGGTATGTATTTGGAAAATAAGCCATTGCATTGTTTTGTAGTATTATTCCGAACTGCTTTGTTTAAAAATAATATTAAAAAGAAGGTAACTAATCAGTCTGATCAGAATGCATTTTTCATTACTTTAGACCAACTGATTAGCTACAAAAGAAGAAGTAATTAATTTAGTTCACACCGACTGTCTCAATAGCAGGTTAAATTTCCTTTTTTCACCGGTACTCAAAAAATCCGACTGGATTATTGGAATTAAGACTTGTTTTGAGACAGTTTTTTATGCTGTTTCGACAACTTTGACAGAGCTTTATCAGTATATTTTACCAGCAGATCCTATTTGGAATTAGACAATTATACTTTAAGCATATCAAAAAAAAAACAGAAATGTCTAATTGAATCAGTCCTGGTAAAAATCAAACAGCCACTTTCCGGGAAAGTGGCTGTTTGATGATGATTCAGAAGTGAAACAGTGAGCTATTTTTCAAGAATAAATTTATCCTCTTTCATTTTATACACCAGTTCTCCGGCTACCTGGCTTACCACTTTGTCAATCTTTTTAGGATTTGTGGAAGACGTAACTGCCGACCACAACAATTTTGAGTCTGCAAGAGAATAAAAGTTGGTAGCAACAATATAATCCATATCGGTAACATAGGTTCCCGAATTAATATAGTCAGGATAATAATAGATGCCATTTTTCATGTATGCCTGGTTAACACCGCCCTGGGCAAAAGTACTTTTAGCTTTGGTAGTGATCAGGCGCATAATTAATGCTGCATCATACCCTTGTTCCTTTATCATGTTTTTTACGGCCATAGTATCGGCCCCCAATTGTTTCATGGTAAAAACGGGGTACGAAACATGAAGCGCCTTATATTTCGAAGCTATTTTATCTTCGGCAAGCTTACGCGATTTCTCATTTTTCGCTAACACCAAAATCAAAACTTTTTTGTATTTATCGGGCGAATAGGTTGCATCCGGTGCTTTCCAACTGTTTAAAATATATGTGGAATTGCAACCGGCAACAAGAATACATAGTGCAAAGAAGATTTTTTTCATTCAGAAGATTTATGTAAAATTTAGAATTTAAACCTGGTTCCCATTCCAATAGTGATACGCAGATATTTTGGGGTAAAAATACAAAAATAAAGGTAATTATTCAGCCCCTAATTAAAAAAAAATCAAGTGTATAAATGCCACAGATTCACAGATTTAAT
>CAIXAQ010000161.1 GCA_903917425.1 uncultured Bacteroidales bacterium | reverse complement strand
TTTACCGGATGTAATTAAGAGAAAGAATGATACTCTGGATACTCTGCAAAAACACCTGGCTGAGTTGAATAAAGCCGTCCTTTCGGGCAACAACCTCATTTCTGCGCATATTGAAACTATTTCAGGTCTAACGCAGGATTTGTATGAGTCGCAGCAAAAAAACAATGAGCTTGGCGAAACAATAGGGAAGAACGAAATACTCCTGTTGAGCCATATGAGTCAACTGGCAGAAACAAGAATAAAACTGGGTGAGGTGCGGCAAGAACTTGTAGAAATCCAAACCAGCTTTACATACAGGCTTTCCCGGGTATTATTGTTTCCATTTTTATTCTTCAGCACGGGGAAACATTACTTAAAACTCAGATCGAAAATCAGCACACAATTACTCATGCGTAATATAGTCAAGAGCAGGCTATTTGATGCGATCTATTATCTGAAGAATAATCCTGACGTCCAGCTATCAGGCATGCAGGCAGCTAAACATTATCTTTTATTTGGTGGGTTCGAAGGGCGGAACCCCTCCAGGGAGTTTGACAGTGAGTATTATCTTGAATGTTACCCGGATGTGAAAGAAAATATGATGAATCCACTTTTGCATTATATTGCACACGGGAAAAAGGAAGGCCGTACTTTTATAAAGAGAGACCCGCAACCTGCAAACCTGGATATATCACCAATCTCTCAGGGCATTCATCCCGAATCCATCGTAAACGATGAATATCTTCATTTTTACAATGAATGTCTTGCCACTGCGCAGGCAAATCAAAGCCTGGATTATGTTGAGGACCTGGAGTCAAAACATTCATTACAAGAACCTGAAGTGAAGCTGATTGCGTTCTATTTGCCTCAATACCACCCTGTTCCGGAAAACGATACATGGTGGGGAAAAGGCTTTACCGAATGGACAAATGTAAGCAAAGCAATTCCTCAGTTTGTTGGTCATTATCAACCCCGCTTACCAGGAGAACTGGGGTTTTACGATTTGCGTAATCAGGAAACCATGAGCCGGCAGATTGAATTGGCTAAGAAATATGGTATTCATGGTTTCTGTTTTCATTATTATTGGTTCAGCGGTAAGCGTTTATTGGAAAAACCCTTAAATCAGTTCCTGGCTGATCCGGGCTTTGACTTTCCTTTTTGTATTTGCTGGGCAAACGAAAACTGGACGCGACGGTGGGATGGAAGTGAGGATGACATCCTGATCTCGCAGGAACATAGTTTTGAAAATGATAAGAATTTTATTGCTGACCTGGAGCCACTCTTACGTGACCCCAGGTACCTTAGAATTAACGGGAGGCCAGTTATCATCATTTACAGGCCTATGTTGCTCGATAAACCAGCTGAATCTGCAATATTCTGGAAGAAATTCTGCTTGGAAAGAAATCTCGGGGATCCTATTATTACAGGGGGCAAAACTTTTGGTTTTACTGACCCTGCTTCAATAGGGTTTGACGCTGCTGTTGAGTTTCCCCCGCACAACATCACGTATGAAAAGATTAATTCAAAGATCAATATCCTGAATAAAAACTATAAAGGATCCGTATTTGATTATCGTGAAATGGTGAGGAAAAGCATGTTACCATTAGGAGATAACTTAAGGTTATTCCGAACAGTAGCACCATCATGGGACAACGAATCGCGAAAACCGGGCAGGGGGCATTCCTTTGCATTTGCTTCTCCGAAACTCTACAGACGCTGGCTGGAGGAAATCTGCTGCCAGGAAATGTACAGTCAACCCGAAAATGAGCGTGTTGTCTTTATCAATGGGTGGAACGAATGGGCCGAAAGTGCCTGTCTGGAACCCGATCGTAAATACGGTTATGCATACCTACAGGCAACTACTCAGGCATTGCAGGCAACCGGAAAACGATTTCTCCTTTCATCTGATGAGCAAAAGACTTATAAGCCACTCCGCACCAACAAAACAGCAGTTATATTGCATATTTATTACATGGAGTTGTTTCCCGAAATAGCAGCCTTCCTGGGTAATATTAAAGAAGGTTTCGATGTTTTTATCTCAATGCCGGAATCGCACCAGGTGAACCAAAAGATAGTCTTTGAAGTATTCCCCCAGGCATATCTTTTGTTGACTGAAAACAGGGGAAGAGATATAGCTCCTTTCATAGATATTTATCGAATGATAAGCTCTCTGGGATACGAATGCCTGCTGAAATTACATACAAAAAAATCAATCCACAGGAATGATGGAAATTCCTGGCGGGAAGACATACTAAATAAGATTGT
>CAIXAQ010000160.1 GCA_903917425.1 uncultured Bacteroidales bacterium | reverse complement strand
CGCTACCGCCAAAAAGTATATTTGAAGTATGTGTGGGATACCCGGTGAGGCTGCCCGAAGTAAGAGAAATAGTCCCATTCACGCTCAGTGTATTGTTGTCGCCAATAGATAAGGCACCTGAATAAAGGTTCAGGTTTGTACTGATCGTTTTACCTGAGTTTAGTGTAACTCCGGCGGAATTGTTGATCTTCAGGTTAGGTGCTGCGTTCGACGGCCATTCGTTGTTTCCGGTACTTTGTGCGGAAGTGCCCCTGTATTCAAGTATTGCCGATGAACCATAGCCGATATTTGAATTGGAAACGCTGCCATTGATAATGATGAGTGAATTGTTAATTGCCGTTGAGTTGGTAAAACTCAGGTTAGTGGTATTGGAAGTAGACCCGATGGTAACCGTCCCTGATAATGGCGTTGATAAACCGTTTCCGGTCGACTGGCTGCCACTGGCATAAAAAGTATAATTTGCAGCCTGCGAATACGTTCTGGTTCCAGTTACCTGAACGCAGCCGCTTGCGCCACTTGATGCTATCCCGTTAGCATTGGCTGTCATCAATCCTGCACCCGAACTGAGGTAGAAAGTTCCTGAAGTGTAGAGGTAATTCCCCAGAACACCGGAACCAATATCCAGGATAGAATTGCTGTTCACCTGAAAGTTCAATTTGTAAGAAAGTGCATCCTGTGCGGCCGGCGATGTGAATGTTTGAATGCCGTTTTTGTTGAAAATCAAAGTCGTACTGCCCGATCCGCTCGGAGGTCCTCCAAGTTTTCCGCCTGTCATGTTAAAATCTCCTCCGATATAAAGGATGTCATCTGCCGAACCGCTCGAAGGGTAAAAATTACCGCCTTGCTGAATATAATCCCCATAGATATACATATATGTATCGGTTGAAGAAGATAGTGTGAGGGAAGCAGATGATCCTGTGCTGATTAACGAAAAATTACCGTAAACGATAGGAATCGTACTGAGGTTGGGTGTAGAAGTCTGCCCGCTGCAATTCCATGTAAAGTTTCCGAAATTCTGATCCAGGTTTGTCGGGGTGGAACTTACGTATCCCGTAATTTCACAGTTCGAGTTTGTTGTCCAAACAGCATCCTCTACGCTGCCACCATCTTGTGCATGTCTGTAAATGGAATTGTCGTAGTAGTATATTGCACCTTGTGCTTTTGACAAAGTTCCCTCGTTGATAATGGTTCCATACACATAAAAATAGGCATAATTATCTGATAAATAATCAACAAAAACATCTGTTCCGAAACCATTCTTGATCGTGAGCGTCACGCTTGAATTCAGCGTCAGGTTTCCTTTCACATTCACCTGATCGACAGTAACCGGGGCAGTAATAGTAACTGAATAACCCGCCAATACTGTTATATCTTCGTCGTTGTAATCAGGGATCCAGGTGGCATCTGCCCAAGTTGAACCATTGTGCATTTGCCAGGTGGAAACAGAATTCCAGTTGCCATTGGCTTTGGTCCTGAAGTCCCTGTATGCTGCCCATGTTTGAAAAATTCCGATGAAAATAAAAATGATGGAAAGTGTAATTTTTTTCATGGTACATTTGATTAGAAGGTTAAACTTTCAGTTTTTCAACTTTTCAATTGCCTGTGAAACGAATTATTTTTTACCTATCCCGGAAAGCGAATCTGTTATGAGTTTTTCGAATGAGATTTATTATAGAGTATACAGATCAAAAATACTATGTGAGTGCCTAAAGGTACGGAATTAAATTTGCAAAAGCAAGGGCGATTAAAGGGTCGTAGTCATTTTGATATCGCTTTTTTCTCAACTTACCTGCTTTCCGGAATCCATCATCAAACAAAATATGTACCTTAGCAAAGTGAATGAAAACAAGAATTTCTTAGTTTATAAATCTTCAGCAGGCTCGGGCAAAACCTACACCCTGGTGCGCGAATACATTGCCCTGGCTTTGCAGTCGCCTGCTTATTTCAGGCACATCCTGGCAATTACCTTTACCAATAAGGCTGCCAACGAAATGAAACAACGGATTGTTCAAGGACTTATGCAACTTGCCGATCCTGTTCAATTTGCAGATGGTTCTGTAATACGGTTCATGCTTCCCGATCTTGAAAAAGCGTGCGGAAAAACGGCTACAGAAATCACCTTTCAGGCGAAGGCTGCTATAACCCGTATTTTGCACGAATACGACGACTTTTCGGTTCGTACTATCGATAGTTTTGTTTCGCGCATCATCCGCACCTTTGCCCACGACCTTCATCTGCCTGTTGATTTTGAGATAGAAATGGATCGCGACCTGATGCTCGACGAAGCTGTAGGACAACTTATAAGTAAGGCGGGAATTGATAAAGACCTGACAAATATCCTTCTCGATTTTACCGAAGCCAAAGCCGACGATGAAAAGAGCTGGAATATCGAAATGGATATTAAAAAAACCTCGGAATTTTTATTTTCGGAGGGCAGCCAGCATTTTATCAGCAAATTACATGATATTCCACCAGTGCGGCTTAACGAGATTGCGCGCGAAATCAGGAAAATCAGAAAAAATTTCGAAGACGGTATTGTTGCTCTGGCGGCCTCAGCAAAAAAACTGATCGTTGAACAAAGTATTGATAATGCTTCCTTCTATAGGGGAACAAGCGGAATAGGCGGATATTTTTTCAAACTTGCCAAAGGAATCATCGAAAGCCCTAACACATTTGTTGCTGCAACTATTAACGAGAACAAATGGATTGCAGCCAAAGCCGATTCTTTTCAAATTGCAGCAATTAATTCCATAAAAGATTCTTTGGCAGTTATATATAGCCAGATTGAAGGGTTTATGGAAAAAGGTGCGTCGCGCTACGAACTGCTGGGAATGATCGAAAAAAACATTTTCCAGATGGGTGTGCTCAGCGCGATGGAACTGGAAATTGATACAATTCGTCGTGAAAAGAAAATAATCCACATCTCGGAATTCAACAAACGTATTACCGATATTATCCTGAAAGAGCCGGTGCCCTTTATTTATGAGCGGATCGGGGAGAAATACTTCAATTACCTGGTCGATGAATTTCAGGACACTTCTGAATTACAGTGGAAAAACCTGCTTCCCCTCATTGGCGATTCTTTGGCTTATGGTCGCTACAACCTGGTGGTTGGTGACGGGAAACAAGCCATTTACCGCTTTCGCAACGGGCAGGTCGAGCAGTTTATGATACTGCCTGCATTGCCTGAAAAATATGAGAAAGAGGTTTTTAGTGATGTCGAACAGGCTTTGACCTTAAATTATAATCCCCAGGTGCTGAAAAGCAACTTCCGTTCGTTGCCCGAAATCGTAAATTTTAACAACGGTTTTTTTGCGTTTCTTTCGAAACAGTTGAGTGCCGGTTTTCAGCCCATTTATGCGGATCATACCCAGGAAACCACAGCTGGTAAAAGCGGCGGGCTTGTTT
>CAIXAQ010000159.1 GCA_903917425.1 uncultured Bacteroidales bacterium | reverse complement strand
TTTCGGTGCTGTCAGTTAATTCAGCCCCTCGATGCCCATAGTCTTCCAAACAATTAAAGTTAGATGGGCTATCCCTAGTGTCATGTCACATTTAATATGACGTATAATAATAATTTTGTATCTTAGCCAAAAAAAAGGCTATGAATACTTACAAGGTAACACTTACAAAGGAAGAACGAGATCAATTGACTGAAATGACCCGAACGGGAACCCATGCTGCAAGGAAGATCATCCATGCACTGATTCTCCTAAATGTTGATCGTGGCTCCGAAGCGAAAAGCCAGATAAATGAAGATATCTGTAAGGTGTTGAAGATCGGGATGCGAACTATTGATCGGGTGAAAAAGCGGTTTGTTGAAGAAGGGCTTGAATCGGCTTTAAAAATGGCACCTACTTCACGCGTATATAATAAACTGGTTGACGGGGATATGGAAGCCCACCTGATTGCATTGGCCTGTGGTGAACCGCCCGAAGGATTTGCCCGTTGGTCTTTGCGATTATTGGCTGATAAGTTAGTTGAACTTCGGTTTTCCGATGGCATTTCATACGAAACGGTGCGCCGGACGCTAAAAAAAACGAACTTAAGCCTTGGAAAGTAATAGGATGGGTTATACCAGCCAAGGGAAACGGAGAATTTGTTGCCGCCATGGAAAAAGTTTTGGATGTTTACAAGAGACCTTATGATCCAATGCATCCGGTAGTTTGCATGGATGAATCTCCAAAACAACTGATTGGCGAGACCCGTGTTCCAATACCGATGAGTAAAGGACATGACCGTAAATGTGATTATGAATATGAACGTTTAGGCGTTTGTAATATCTTTCTCGCAAATGAACCGTTGGCTGGATTCCGCAAAGTGAAAATTACTGACAAGAAGTGTAAGGTAGATTGGGCTGAGTTCATCAAGGAAATTGCTGATGAGCATTATCCCGAAGCTGAAATGATAACCTTAGTTATGGACAATCTTGGGACTCATACGCCAGGAGCATTTTACGAGCGATTTGAACCGGCAGAAGCCAAACGGATACTGGATCGGTTTGAGTTTGTTTTTACACCAAAGCACGGCAGTTGGCTAGATATGGCTGAGATTGAACTTAACGTATTGAATAACCAATGTTTAGGGCGAAGAATCGACTCAATTGATAAAGTCCGGAGTGAAGTTGAAGCATGGGAAAAGTCTCGCAATGGGTTCAATAAGAAAATAAATTGGCAGTTCAACACAGATAAGGCTCGTATCAAACTAAAAAGACTTTATCCGTCATATGAACGTTGACATGACACTAGTACGTGCCGTAAATGGAGCTGAACAAATGATAGGAGCAAATTAATTATGCCAGGCACTAACCTTATACAGATACACCAGCTATACCAACTGGCCTTTGGCATTAATATGATGCCAAGGCCCTTCAGGATTGATACGGGAGTGTATTTGCAGGAGGAGACAGGCCATATCGACCACTTTACTGCAGGCGCTCAATACAGCGACCTGTCAGGATCTTTAGGCACTCCGCTGTTTATGCCTTGCAAACTTGATGATATATGGCTGCCAAACGAGCCTCTCATTACCGTATCCGGGCAAAATACAATTGTTAAAACCGTTTTAACCGGTGTTAAAGGATCGGTTAAAGAGCTTATTAATACCGACGATTACACCATACGGATACAGGGAATCATCGTAAACGAATACGGCGACGATTTACCTGAAGATATGATACGCCGGATCCGCACTATCTGCGAAAAACGCGAATCCATATCGGTAAATAACCGGCTGCTTACCCTGTTCGATATACACCAGGTGGCTATTGAATCGTTTTCGTTTCCCGGAATTGAGGGGCAGCAGAATTGCCAGGCATACGACATAACATGCATAAGCGACTGGCCGCTGGAGCTGATACTTAAAGACACGAAAAAGTAATGTTTGAACTCGACGTAAAAATAACGATAGGCAATTACATCTTCACGCATGTGAACGATGTTAGGATCGAGAGCTCGCGCAAGAGCCTGCTCGATACTGCCGTTATTAAACTGCCCCGCAAGTACAAAAACAATATTATAACATCGGTGGTAAAAGAAGGCGAT
>CAIXAQ010000158.1 GCA_903917425.1 uncultured Bacteroidales bacterium | reverse complement strand
GTATTTTGCGTTTGACGAAAATTTCTGAGTTTGTTCCGCCGTCTTTTCACTTGCCGAACTTGGCTTTCTTTCAACATCGCTTTCAGCATAAGTTTGCGTTGGCGAGTTTACCCGAAGTTTCTGCCCTACTTTCAAATTTTGACTTTTTAAATTATTCCAGGCCAATAGATTTTTTGTAGTAACCTTGTATTTGGCAGCCACTTTCCCCATGCTTTCGCCCTTTTTAACCACATGATATTTAGGCTTTACCGTTTGGGTCAAAGATTTAGTGTCAACTGCAACAACAGCATTATCCGGTTGCAACGAATCTGACTTTGAAGCCAACTCCTGTGTTTCGGGAACAGTTTTAGGTGTCTTTGCTTTAACAGCCGGTTGTTGCGTTTGAACATAAATTTTTAATGATTGTCCTTTGTAAACAGATGATTTCTTTAATTTATTCCATTTTTTTATCTCGGAAGAGGAACAATCATATTTCCGTGCAATGGTAGCCAGGGTTTCACCTTTGCGTACCTTATGAGTTACGCGTTTTGTAATAACATCATAATCAGCATTTTCCTGAAGTTTAAATTGATTAGGATCGTATCCTTTAAGCTGATAGTATGTATAAAGTGACGCTTCATTATTAATAAAATCGGCTATTGATTTTAGCGGTAACCGTATGTAAAAAGGATTATCCGGAGTTGCCGGAATAAAATCAGTCCGGAAAGTAGGGTTCAGAAACTCGAGATCGGTTATGCTTAACTTTAATTTGTCCGAAAGAATTCCCAGTGTTATCGGATTACGCACAGCCACAGTATCCGTTTCGTGGAATAAAATCTTAGGCATAACCGGGTAAATATTATGCTCGGTAGAGTATGCCATCACATAGTTTACCGCAATAAAAGCCGGCACGTAATCGCGGGTTTCGCGAGGCAGGTAAGGCATAATTTCCCAAAAAGTCATTTTGCCGCCCGAGCGCCTTATGGCTTTGTTTACATTTCCGGCACCCGAATTGTAGGCAGCCAACACCAGCAACCAGTCGTGGTAAATATTGTAAAGATCGGTGAAATGCCGGCAGGCTGCTACGGTTGCCTTTAACGGGTCATTGCGATCGTCAACATAGGATGTTACTTCCAGACCATAGACTTTTCCGGTATAATACATAAATTGCCACAATCCACCGGCACCTACCCGCGAACGGGCTTTGCCATTGAGTGCCGACTCAACAATGGCGAGGTATTTAAGCTCGAGCGGAATATTATACTTATCTAACTGCTGTTCGAAAATTGGAAAATACATCTGCGACAAGCCCAGTACACGGGCGGTAGTTCCCCGTTTTTTGTTGGCGTACATATCAATGAACATACGCACATATGGATTGTAAGTGAGGGCCATAGGCGACTCAACATCAAGACGTTGCATGCGATAATAGTAAACGGAATCGGGATAGGTAGGGACGAAATTGGGAAGAAAATTGTATTTGTTTTGCGAAAGCCGGCTTGTCGTATTTTCGCTGTTCTCAAAATATTTTAAGGTACTCAGGCTATCTAAAGCAGCAACGATATAATCATCATTTATCAATTCGAAATTGCCGGCAGCCTTTTCGGGAGAAGCGCATTCGCCGGCTTGCTGCGCGCATAGTGAGGCAGCTAAACCAAAAAAAATCAGTATTATACTTGTTGCTTTCTTCATTCTGTTTTTTTATATTTTTCTTTTCGGAAATTACGAGTGTTCCATATCTTAATGCTTTGGCTGATAGAACCTGCCAAAAATACAAAACACATACTCATCAGAATATGATACTTATATTATTAATTCACAATCGCTTGTTGAAAAGTATAACGGCAGTAACCGTAGTCTTGGTATGCGGAAATGCAATTAAAATCGTGCTTCAAAGCCTCGAAATACAAACATTATTGCTTAAACCGCAATCAGAAATCCTGCAAAAGCAAATGCTTACTTGCCGGTATTGGTATCTGATTTCGTTTCCTCGTCGCCTTCTTTCATCCCATCTTTAAAGTTTTTTACTCCTTTGCCCATGCCTTTCATCAGTTCAGGAATTTTTTTTCCGCCAAAAAGTAAGAGTACAATGGCAAGTATGAGTAGTATTTCAGTTGGTCCTAATTTACCCATGATCAGTTTGTTTTTAAAGTGTGAGGTGCAAAGTTAACCCAAATACATACGCAATAAAGCACTTTAATATATAAAAGTTCTAAAAATACCCAAAATATAGAGTCACAGGTATTTCCACAACCGGTTACAACTTGCTTATATTGAGCACTATTTGAACAGTCGTCGAGGCTAACCGGCCGGTGGAGAATAAAACTTCAACTAAATTTTAATCCAACCCGCCGGATTTTGCACCAGGGTTCCCTGCCATAGTTCGAAGTGAAACCGCGCTTTGTTTTCGCCCTGCGCGGTAAAAACCGTGCCCAGCGTTTGCTGCGTTTTAACTTTATCTCCTTTTTTCACTGTAACATCTGCAAGATTGGAATATACCGTTAGGTAATCGCCATGACGCACTATGACCACATAATTGAGGTTGGCAATAAACATCACACTCGAAACCTCACCATCGAAAACCACTTTTGCCTTTGTACCTGGTGCCGAGAGTATATCAAT
>CAIXAQ010000157.1 GCA_903917425.1 uncultured Bacteroidales bacterium | reverse complement strand
TGATTATGGCTCCACTCTAACTGGGCTGCTGAATACCCGATTTTAAATTCGTCTTTTACTTCGGGCAGCGTCACATCAAGGAAATACAAGGCTTTCCCGGCCTGTATCATCTGGTCGAGCAGGGTATTTTGTTTTTCATCTACACGGACGAGGTTATCGGATACAGCCAGCATACACTGTGGCAACAGGTAATCGGCGGTGAAACGCAAGGTTTTATATTTCGGCAGTCCTGCTTTCTGATAAGCGACCACATCGCTGCCCAGGAAAACATCCAACCCTATTGCCATGGCAGTGTCATAACTGTAAACCGGATTATCAATATCCAATCCCGAAACATAAGTAAAAACCTGCGGTAATGGTTTTGAGGGATAAGATTGCCGGTAAATTCCGAAAGCCACTGTCAGATCTTTTTCGAGAAATGAAATATCCGGGTATTTTTTTACTGTCAAATCGTACAATTCCCTGATGTTCGGGTCATTCAGAAAATTATAAATACGCAGCAGATTCATAGTATCCTGCCATTGCGCACTTAAAAAAAATGAGTAATCCGGATAAAGTGAAGCCATTCCCTGCCGAAGATTCCTGGCATCAAGCCCAAAAAGTGCTTTTTCGTACCGCATTATGGTAATCTTTCCTTCCGGGATTTTAACATCCGTTTGCAAAGGCATGGCAACCTCTGGTCTTTTATTTTTACAGGCTTGCGTTAAAAGCAAAAACAGGAGTGGTAAAAAAATAAGATATTTATGCAAAAAAAATCTGTTCATTATTTTCATTTGTGTGATATTCAATCAGCTATAAAAATTTTATGCCAAGACTAATGTTAAACATGTTATTTTTTATTTCCGCGCTGCCGCTTCCGCCATAAATATTTTCGATTCCTATTTCGTAGCGTAGGTCGAGGGTGAGGAAAAGCACGTCGATGCCAGCGCCCATCTGAGCCGACCAGGAACTGTTTTTAAAATCGTCAGCCGACTGTATTGGCCAGAGCTCACCCATGCTTGAAGGATTAAGCTTTTTATCTAACGAAAAAGTGAATGCCGGCCCCGCCATGAGCCGTAGGTTCACACCAGCTTTATCAATAAGCTTAAACCCAATCAGAACAGGCACTTTGATTGACTTTAAAGTGTAATCCTGGCTTAAGGCGTTAGCACCACTGCCTTGGTTGAAAGTTCCGCTTACCGTCTGGTAATTTGCTTCGGGCTGCAAGTATAGCTTTTTCCCTACGCGCACAAATGCACCGATTTGCAAGGAGTTGTTAATGCCCGCCTTTATCGAATCAAGGTTGCTGCTAAGCGTGTTGGAATTATATCCGATTTTCGGCCCCAGGCAGAAACCGCCTTGAGCTTCGGCCAGCGAGGCCAGACCTATCAATAGGATTACTAAAAAGAATTTTTTCATTGTTCTGGTTTTTACCTGAGTAAAACGATCAAAGCCTGTAGTTATTATTCGTTCAAACAATTTACATATTTTGAGCCACAATTTGCGATTTTCGGCATCCCACCTTCGAAACAACTTTTTTTATACGACCTTTGCAAAAAAAAATCATAAACAACTTATCTGTTTACCATGAAAAGTAAAATAACATTAATACTTCTTCTTTCGCTTATAACTTATGCGGCAAATGCTCAATTTCCCCCCTATTATTTCGGGTTAAAAGCGGCCCCACAAATAAGCTGGATGAAACCCGATGTAGATGGCTATGAAGGAAATGGCG
>CAIXAQ010000156.1 GCA_903917425.1 uncultured Bacteroidales bacterium | reverse complement strand
TTGAAGTAAAGGATTCGGATTGAAAGAGAGTCGATTTGTTCATTATCAAATCCATCGCTTTGGATGTAAAAGTATCGCAAACCCCCTTTCTTTTTCATTCTAAATTTAATGTTATGTGTTCTTCATTACTTTTTAGCTTCCGACTGAGTTCATCCGAACGCTTCCGGCTTGTCCACCTTAGGTTTAAATAAAAAAATCAGAAAAGGGATTCCTGAAAAGGAGCGGACATTAAAAGGGCAAACAAAAACGAGTTTTTGCAGATTCTTTAATATTGTATTACATTTGAATCTTAAACTTGCAAACTATGCAGACAATCCCCGATTTTTTTGCTGGAAATGTAAATAAATTTGCTGACAATGTTTACCTGTGGGAAAAAACAGGTTCTTCTTACGAGGGAACCACCTACGCACAGGTAAAAATTCTTGTCGAACAGTTTGCAGCCGGGTTGCTGAGCCTGGGAGTTAAAAAAGGCGATCGTATCGCACTCTTGTCCGAAGGACGCAACGCCTGGGTAGTAAGCGAACTAGGCATGTTGTATATAGGAGCTATAAATATTCCTTTGTCGATAAAACTTGTCGAACCAGATGAAATACAATACCGTTTGGTTCATGCCGGCGCAACTATGGCGGTAATTTCGGGTAACCAGGCGAAAAAAATCCGTGAAATAAAACAAACTCTTCCTGATTTTAATAAACTGATACTTCTGGATGGCGATGCCGAAGATGATTCGGAAATCACCTACAATAAAGTGCTTGAATTGGGGAAGAAATTTTTGTCTGCAAATAGCGATGCTTTTCTTAAAGCATGTCAGTCGGTAAATCCTGCCGATCCGGCCAATATCTGTTATACTTCAGGTACTACGGCCGACCCAAAAGGCATCGTTCTCTCGCATAACAATTATGTGGCCAATGTGTACCAGGGATATACACTCATGGACATTCCTCCTCATTTTACCACGCTGTTGATTTTGCCCTGGGATCATGCTTTTGCACATACAGCAGGCATTTATTGCATGATGGGAAAAGGAGCTTCTATGGCATCTGTTCAGGCAGGTAAAGGCGGGATGGATACTCTCAAGAATATCCCGATTAATATTAAGGAGAATAAACCTTATCTGCTCATGAGCGTTCCTGCGCTGGCGACTAATTTTAAGAAAAACATTGAAAAAGGGATAAACGATAAGGGTTTTGCAGCTAAAATGTTGTTTAAAAATGCCTTACGCATTTCGTACGCTTACAATAACGACGGATGGCACAAAGGCAAAGGACTGACATTCCTGTACCGTCCTTTGATGAAACTTTACGATAAAATTCTTTTCAGCAAAATCAGGGAAGGTTTTGGTGGCCGGCTTGAGTTTTTTATTGGAGGAGGTGCATTGCTCGACATCGAATTGCAGCGGTTTTTTTACGCTATAGGTATCCCTATGTTCCAGGGTTACGGACTAACCGAAGCATCGCCTATTATTTCATCCAATTCGCTGGCGAAGCATAAACTCGGATCTTCCGGTTCGCTGGTAAAGAACATGCTTCTGAAAATCTGTGACGAAAAAGGCAATGAACTGCCTGTTGGCGAACAGGGCGAAATCGTAATACAAGGAGAAAATGTGATGCTTGGCTATTGGAATAATCCGGAAGCCAGTGCACAGTCGCTGCGCGATGGATGGCTTTACACCGGCGACCTTGGCTATATGGATTCCGATGGTTTTCTGTATGTGCTGGGTCGGAGCAAAAGCCTGCTGATAGCTGACGATGGCGAAAAATTCAGTCCTGAAGGAATTGAAGAAGCCTTTATCAGTCAAAGCCTGTATATCTCACAATGCATGCTGTACAATAATCAGAATCCATATACTATTGTTCTGATAGTGCCCGAAAAAGCACAGATACTGAATCACTTAATGCAGAAAGGCTTTGACCACGCTTCGGACGCCGGAATCCATGAGGCCCTTCGCGTCATAGGCCACGATTTAAATCATTACCGCAAGCATGGTCATTATGGTAAAATGTTCCCGCATCGATGGCTTCCTGCAGCTATCGGAATAGCACCTGCCCCGTTTAACGAAGAAAATCGCATGGTTAATACCACGATGAAAATGGTGCGTGGCGTAATCACGGAGCACTATAAACAACTCATTGATTTCCTGTTTACTGCCGATGGAAAGAATTTGTACCATAAGCAGAATGTGGAAAACATGAGGATTTTCCTGGGAAAATGAGTCTATGCTTAACCATTAATGGTTCAAATGGGGCAATGTGATAATTTGAAAATTTGAAAATTTGAGGATTTGAGATTGAAAATGAGATAATGCGAATAATTGAAAATCAGGTAATTATTCAGTTTGAACCTTGTTCATACACTTTCACTTTGAACCTTGAACCTTGCGCTTCGACTTCACACAATGTCAGGTTTTTGAACTTTGAACAAAATTATAATTGAATGATCACCTTCCCCAATTGCAAAATAAACCTCGGGCTTTGGGTTACGCAGCGCCGTTCTGATGGCTACCATAATATCCAAACAGTCATGTACCCGATTCCCTGGTGCGATATCCTGGAAATTGTCCCGGCAATAAATACAAAAACTACCCTAACCATTACAGGTATACAGATTGAGGGCAATACCGAAAATAATTTAAGTTTTCGCGCCTGGCAACTGATGGCTGAAACCTATAAAATACCCTCAGTCAGTATGCATCTGCATAAGGTTGTTCCCACAGGTGCGGGGCTTGGCGGTGGTTCATCCGATGCTTCGTTTACCCTTAAAATGCTGAACGAGATGTTTGCACTGGATCTCAGTAATGAAATGCTTCGTTCACTTGCCGTTCAGTTGGGGATGGATTGCCCGTTTTTCATCGAAAATGAGCCTTCAGTCTCAACAGGACGGGGAGAATTTCTGAAACCTGTTAGGTTAAATCTTGATGGATATTACCTTGTAATTGTAAAGCCACCTTTGCATTTAAGCACGGCTGCAGCTTTTGCAGGAATAAGGCCTTTGGAAAGGCAAGTCTCAATTGTTGAATTGATTTCCCTTCCCGTTCAGGATTGGAAGAATGTTTTATACAACGATTTTGAAAATATCGTTTTTGAACTTTATCCTGACATTCTGGAGATAAAAAATTCCTTGTATCGCCAGGGTGCAGTTTATGCTGCTTTGAGTGGCAGCGGATCGGCTGTATATGGGTTGTTTTCAGGAAATCAGTTCCAGTTCGGTTTCCCGGGTTGTACTGTATTTCAAACTTTACTTGGGAGCCAGTCGTAGCAGGATAACAGCGACTATTGCATATAAAAAGTTAGGAATCCAGAGCGCTACCGATGCAGGAAGATTGCCGAAAATCGCGAATACCGACGATATCTGCAGCAGGAGGATAAAGGTAAAAGCAATACCAATGCCCATACCGAGATGCATCCCTATTCCGCCCCTGACTTTTCGGCTCGATAAGGCAACTCCGATAAATGTCAGAACCAGGTTGGCAAAAGGGAAAGTAAGCCTTTTGTATTTTTCGAGGTTGAATTGCCTGGATATAGTGCTTCCCCGCATTTCCTCGCGCTCAATAAAATGATTTAACGTACTGTATGTCATTATTTTAGCATCTTCAATATCGACCATGAAATCCGAAGGGGTAAAAGCCATTGCTGTATCCGTTTCCTTTCCCTGGTAAATTGATTCACCGCCCGCTTGTATTTTTCGGATGGTATAATTGGTCATTTTCCACCTGTTTTGAATGCTGTCCCAGGCTATCATTTCGGCTTTCAGTTTCAATCGCAAACCTGCACTGTCAAATTTTTCGAGGCTGAACCTATACCCGATCTTGCCGATGCTGTTAAAATTTTCGACATAAATATAGGTTCCCGGCTCAAGTTGCATATGCATGTTCATCTCATTCGATCGGAATGGATTTTTGATATATACCTTCTCGAAATCACGCAAATTCCGGTTGGTATAAGGAATCACATAATTCATCAGGGCAAACGACAGCACGGTGAGAAAAATCCCGGAAATAAAGTAAGGAACCAACAATCGATAAAAGCTGATCCCGGCATTGAGCATAGCCACAATTTCCGTATTTGATGCCATCTTGCTGGTGAAAAATACTACGGCTATGAAAGTAAACAATGCACTGAACATGTTTACGAAATAGGGTATAAAGTTGAGATAATACTGAAAAATAATGGCCTTTAGCGGGGCATCTTTTTCAATAAAGTCATCGATTTTTTCCGAAATGTCGAAAATGATAATAATAACCGTGAGCAAAAGGATGGAATAAAAATACGTCCCTAAAAACTTACGGATTATATAAATATCGATTTTTTTTAGTCCTAACACTATGTTTGATTTGACTGTTTTTAAAATGCTGTAAACGATCTTTAAAACCGTGATTTATGATAAATTTTGTCGCAAACAGATTCTGATTTATTCAATTTTTATACTGTTCGCATATAATATTTCCGGATCAATATCAGCATCGTTTTCCCACTCAATTGTGTCGAAACTTTTATGTACAGAATTGAAAAGTGTCAAATCTTTAAGTTCACTGAATATCCCGATACTAAGAAAAGGCTTCATGTCGAACTGCCTTTTTTCCCCGTTTTCGAAAGTAAGTAAAAGCAGGTAATCATCCTGTGGCAGCACATTTGTAACGGCTAAATACATTTTCTTTATTTTAATGGGTCTATTGAAAAAGGTTTTTCCCCGTTCTGGCATAACTTCCAATCTGCCAGCAGTTCATCCTGGTGTATCTCGATCCATGCCTGGATTAATCTCAGTTGGCGGACTGGCAATTTCCCTTCCAGTATTTCACAATCATCAATATTTATTGTTGATCTAAAGTCCTGGTAATAAGCGTGAATATGAGGCGGGTTATGTTCTTTTGGTGCATAATACATTCTTATTATGATGCCATAAAACATTGAAATCGTCGGCATGTTCATTTGTTTTGGCAAAGATACAAATGTTTGGTCGAAAGGTGCTTGTGTTTGGATTATCAGTAATAAAACTACGCTTTATTGCAAGAGTGAACGTACTTCAAAACTACAGCCTGACTGATAACTGTTTAACCATACTGTTTTTCCAGTTTGTAAAATCACCTTCCTCGATATGTTTACGCGCCTCCCTCACAAGCCATTGATAGAAAGCAAGATTGTGAATACTTGCAATCATCGGGCCAAGCATTTCGCCGGCTTTAAATAAGTGTTTCACATAAGCGCGGCTGTATTCCTGGTCTACATAAGATATTCCTTCTGAGTCGAGTGGCGAAAAATCATCTTTCCATTTTTCGTTTCGAAGATTAATAGTTCCTCTTTGCGTGAAAAGCATTCCGTTACGTCCATTACGGGTTGGCATCACACAGTCGAACATATCAATTCCAAGCGCAATATTTTCGAGGATATTAGCAGGCGTTCCCACTCCCATGAGGTATCTGGGCTTCTCTTTGGGTAGAATGCCACAAACTAGTTCGGTAATTTCGTACATCTGCTCGGCTGGTTCACCTACCGATAAACCACCTATTGCATTACCATCTGCATTGTATTTTGCAATTTCCTCGGCCGATTTTATCCTCAGATCGCGGAAAGTGCTCCCCTGTACGATGGGAAACAACGATTGTTCATACCCATAATGAGGGTCGGTTTCTGCAAATCTGCTCATGCAACGTGCAAGCCACTTATGAGTGAGATCAAGCGATTTGCTGGCATATTCGTATTCGCAGGGCCAGGGCGTACACTCATCAAAAGCCATGATGATATCGGCACCAATCACACGCTGAATATCCATCACCCGTTCGGGTGTGAACAAGTGTTTCGATCCGTCGATATGCGAATTGAAAACCACGCCCTCGTTAGTAAGTTTACGCCTGTCGGTAAGTGAATACACCTGGTAACCACCACTGTCAGTGAGTATTGGCAGCTTCCACCCGTTAAATTTGTGAAGCCCGCCCGCTTTTGCCAGAATATCAAGACCGGGTCGGAGATATAAATGATACGTATTGCCAAGAATTATCTGGGCTTTAATATCATCTTTCAGTTCGCGCATATGCACTGCTTTTACAGCACCGGCAGTACCTACAGGCATAAATGTCGGGGTTTCGATCACTCCGTGCGCGGTAGTTATCGTTCCCCTCCGGGCCGCACCTTGCGGATCTGTTATCTTTAAGTCGAAATGCATTCGTTTGGCAGTGAATTGGCGCTAAATACTATTGTTTAACCCGGAGTTACTTTTAAATGGATAAGCAATTCAGGGTAACTTACAATTTATTGATTAACAAAAGATTTGAATATACATCTATCTGTCAGTAATACAATATTTTACAGTAGCAGGTAGTTGTTATAAACTTTTTCGCGAAGATAGACCATTATTCATTTCAGAGTAATACTTTTGTTAGTCCAAATCACGATATTGATGCTTCAGGAATATTTTGTACAGAATCCACTGTTATTTGTTACCCTAACTTTGCTGGTTTTTGCCACCTTGGTCCAGGTGGTTTATTATTGGTTCATTTACGAGAAAGTTGCTTTTTTCAAACAAAAGAATGAGTTTGCCCGATCCGATCAGGGAGTTTCTGTGATTGTTTGTGCTCGAGATGAATATTATAACCTGAAAGAGAACCTTCCGAAATTGCTCAGCCAGGATTACTCGAAATTTGAAGTGGTAGTGGTCAATCATAGCTCGGAAGATGACACCCAGTATTTGTTGCGCGATATGGCAGCCGAACATCCCAACCTGAAAATCGTGAATCTGGCCCAGGATCTGAATTTTTTTACGGGTAAGAAATTCCCCCTTTCGATCGGAATAAAATCGGCAAGTTATGAAATACTGGTGTTTACGGATGCCGATTGTGTGCCGCGAAGCAATCAATGGCTGCGCAGGATGGCTGCAAATTTTACCGAAGGCACCCATATTGTTCTTGGGTACGGGGCTTACCAGAATTCGAAATCGTTACTGAACTTGCTGATCCGGTTTGATACGACCCGTGTTGCCATGAATTACCTTGGTTTTGCCCGTTCGGGAATGCCTTATATGGGAGTGGGGCGCAACCTGGCGTATCGCAAATCGCTGTTTTATAACCAGAATGGTTTTATCTCGCATTACCGTATACAGTCGGGCGATGATGATTTATTTATTAATAAAGCCGCTACCGCCAAAAATACAAGGATTGAGATAATGCCCGAGGCACATACTATCAGTTTGCCAAAGACAACTTTAAACCAATGGATCAGGCAGAAACGCAGGCATCTGATGACTGGCGGATATTACAAACCATCCCATAAATTTGCACTTGGACTATTTGCCTTCACGCAGGTTTTATTTTGGGTTTCTGCTGTTTGTTTACTCGCTTTCTGGTATCAGCCATATATAGTATTGGCTTTTACCGGACTTCGTATTTTCAGTCAGCTCTTTGTTACTGCCAAAGTGATGCGTAAACTGTCGGAGAAAGGATTTTTATTGCTTGTCCCCGTTTTTGAACTTTTCCTCATGCTTGTAAGCCCGCTGCTTGCTATTGCCAATATGGTAAAAAAGCCGGTTAAGTGGAGATAAACTTATTTCAGGCTATTACTGCAACAAAACAGTCTTAACTTGGTTGATAGTAATACTTAGATCTGTTTTGTACTAAAAAAAATCAAAGTTTTTAGTGTGCATAATTCAATATCCAGGATAAAAAAAGGACCATTCCTCTATTATCCTGATAATGAGATGATTTAAATTAGGAATGAGTTGGAATCAGGTAATTTGAATTTAGCAATTTAAGAAAGTCGAAACAGTGCAGAACCAAGACCCTATCGATACTGTCAGCAATTCCGAGCGGGATATTTGCTGGGTGCGGCAGATATTGGAAACGGGTAACCGGGTTGCTTATTCGGAGCTCATGAATGCGTATTTCGATAAAGTGTATTCGCGTATGCTAAAAATGACAGGTCAGCCCGGCGATGCCGAAGACCTCGCTATGGAGGCATTCAACAAAGCATTCAGTAAACTTGATCAATATACCCCGGATTTTGCTTTTAGCACCTGGCTGCACCGTATTGCAAGGAACAACTGCATCGATTATCTCCGGAGGAATAAGAAGGACAATGATAAAATGGTAAATGGGCACGAAGCAGAAGGTGGAATTACAGCCCATGAACTTGCCAACCAGCTGCCAAGTCCTGAACAAATGATGATTAACCAACAGGAAACCAAGCTACTACGTGAAATAGTAGAAACACTTCATCCCAAGTACAAGGACATTATTAAGTTGCACTATTTTAAGGAATTATCGTGCGAGGAGATCGCAAGTCAACTGGAAATTCCGGAAGGTACGGTTAAAGTACGCCTTTTCAGGGCCAGGGAGTTGCTGTTCAATATAATGAGTAAATAATAATTCTGAAACTGGAAACTGGAAACTGGAGTCTGGAGTCTGGAAACTGGGCACTGGAGTCTGGAAACTTGAAACTGGAGTCTGGAAACTGGGCACTGGGCACTAGGCACTGGGCACTAAAACCTTGCGATTCATATTTGTATTTATACTTTATCCAGTGCTTCACGGCACGCAATATGCCCGGCTTCTATCAGTTCCTCTGATTTATAAAAATCGAACACAGAGGCGCTGCTATGCGAAATGTTGATTACTATTTC
The DNA here is from genome assembly GCA_903917425.1 of uncultured Bacteroidales bacterium. Taxonomy (GTDB): domain Bacteria; phylum Bacteroidota; class Bacteroidia; order Bacteroidales; family UBA4417; genus UBA4417. Next base: position 385 of record CAIXAQ010000156.1, on the reverse strand, counting down.
AGGTTTGTATTTCTCGATGTATATATTGGCAGCCTTATTCTGAGCCAGATTAATCGATTCGGAAATTATATCGAACAAATTGACCTGAGCAGGCTTGGGTTGTTTCCCATTCTTATATTTCTCGACATACTGATCAATCATTCCCGACCAACGCTCGTTTATCAGAGCCCTGACTTTACTATAAAGCTCAGCATGATTGGTGTTTTCGGTTTGTTTGTGAGGTTGTACGTAGGGTATATTGGCATTGACATTTACAGCAATCAGAATATCCCCTTCAGTACGATGTACCAGATCGAGGGGCAAGGGGTTTAAAACACCTCCATCAACCAGCATCATTCCATCAATTTTAACCGGCATAAAAACAGTTGGGATCGAACTTGAAGCT
>CAIXAQ010000155.1 GCA_903917425.1 uncultured Bacteroidales bacterium | reverse complement strand
CCGGAAAGAAATGCAATAAGCGGAGGCGTACTTGATCCTTAAGTTCATTTGTTTTTTATATCGGTTTTGTGCATTATGCTACATTCACTTCAGTCTGTTGTTACCCTTGCCACATGTTAATGCAGCTATTCTGTAATGCGATTAGCTAATGGATTTTCAAAGTGTATTCTCTACCTGGAAATAATGCGTTCCATGATAAAGCTTTGTTTTTGATATTAATTAATATTTTCAATTAATTTTCCATTTGAATAAAATATTGTGTACTTTTGCACCCCTGAAAATAATTCATTTAGTCATTTAACCGAAAGGAAGTTTATACATTATGATCATTGTTCCTGTAAAAGAAGGCGAAAGCATTGACCGCTCGCTGAAGAAATTGAAACGTAAATTCGAAAAAACCGGTGTTGTAAAAGAACTGCGTAACCGTCAGAAATTTACAAAACCATCCATTGTGCGCCGCGAAGAAGTTCGCCACGCGATTTACATCCAACAGCTTCAGCAGCAGCAGGAATTGTAATACAACGGAATTATTTTCCGGAAAGCAGGAAATATTATTTGCATTTCTCATCGTATAGTTGTACTTTTAACGCTAGTTAAATACAACACCTGAGAAGCATAGTATTTCCTGTTTTTAGTTTGAAGGATGCTGAAGGATAAATATATTGATTACCTGACTTTTGAAAAGCGTTATTCGGCGCATACTATTATAGCCTATCAGTCTGATCTGAACGATTTTTCGCGTTACATTCTTACACAATACAATTTTACCGATTTATTGCAGGCTGACCATATTTTTATCCGGTCGTGGCTTATTTCCCTGCTCGAACAAAAAATCACTCCCCGCTCGGTAAACCGGAAACTTTCCACACTTAAATCTTTTTACAGGTATTGCCTTAAACAGGGACTTCTTACCGTCAACCCCATGCTGAAGGTGGTAGCTCCGCGTGTTTCGAAGCCTTTGCCGGTATTTTTAACCCGCGATAGCCTCGATACATTGCTGCATGAAGTTGTTTTTGAGCCCGGGTACGAAGGTTGCCGCGATAAAATGATTGTCACCCTGTTTTATGCCACAGGTATCCGCAGGGAGGAACTGGTGCAGATTCAGTTATATGATATCGATCTGGAAAAGGGAACTCTAAAAGTACTTGGTAAACGGAAGAAAGAAAGGATCGTTCCCATAGGTGAAAGCGTTATTGCTTTGTTGAAGGACTACATCCTTGAAAGAGATATTTTCTTTTCAGAAAAGATGTTAACGGCTCAAAATAATAATTCCTCTCTCTTCGTTACTTCTAAAGGTCTGCCGGTATATCCCCGGTTGATCTATAATATCGTTCATAAATATCTTTCGCTCATTGCTCCCAACAGCCAACTCAGCCCGCATGTGTTGCGGCATACTTTTGCCACTCACATGCTCGATGACGGAGCTGACCTGAATGCGATTAAGGAAATACTGGGTCATTCAAGTCTTGCCGCAACTCAGGTTTATACGCATAACACTATCGAAAAACTAAAAACAATTTACAAACAAGCCCATCCCAGGGCGTAAACAAAGGAGGACTCATGAAAGTTAGCATCAATGCAGTACATTTTAAAACCGATAAAAAGTTAGATTCGTTTATAACCGAGAAGGTGGAAAAGTTGACGGATCTGTACGATGGAATTATCGGAAGCGAAGTAACCCTTAGGGTAAATAATAGTGAAGATCATGAGAATAAAATAGCTGAAATCCGGTTGCTCGTTCCTGGAAATGATCTTTTTGCAAAAAAGCAAAGTAAATCATTTGAGGAAGCTACCGATATAGCAGTTGATGCACTCCGTAAACAATTGAATAAGCACAAAGAAAAGCAAAGAGGTGAACCCATTTCTTTGACGGATGTTCTTGAGTAAATGCAAATCGATTTTATAACACAATAAACTGATTCACTGCAACTCTGTTATTTTTTGCGTTCAGGTTTCTGATCGCCTGATTGAAGGCATAGTTGTAAAGTAATGCATGTCAGTGTAAAGTGAAACAATCAGCTAGTCTATTGATTGGCAGATTGTTTCACTTTTATTTTCCGTTGTCTGCTATTTTTTTGTCAGGTGATCCTGTCAGACCATGTTTGATAATTGACAGCAAAAAGTTTCTTCTTAAGTGGTGGCACTTACAGCCATGATAGCCAATGTTTCCGGCATACGACTTCTGTGTCGTGACTACCATGAACCAATTCATTCCGCGCCAGAATCTTAATAATAATTCGCAGCTTTGTTCGTTAGTAACTAAAAAATTAAAAAATGAAATTCTTTTCATTCCGTTGGGCCTTATCCCTCTTAAGTTTATTGTTCCTGTTTGCATCATGCGGGAAAGAGCGTGTTAAATCAGTGGCTCCTCAAATTGTTTTCAAACATAATTGCAATGGTTCCGAACTTCAGAAAGGTATTCTGAATTATACCAACCAGGCCGGAAATATCTACCAGGTTAATGAACTTCAGTATTTTATATCGGAAGTAACGTTTACGGCTGCTGATGGACAAATAATACCCATAACAACCGACAATGCCATTCATTACATCGACATGGATGTGTCCTCTACCCTCGAATGGAATCCGGATGACCGTTTGCCAGTCACTCAATACGCCAGTATTTCCTTCGTGGTTGGCATCAACGAAGCTAAAAATAAGACCGGTTTGTTCCTTAATCCGCCTGAGCGCGATATGTTTTGGCCCGATATTATGGGCGGAGGATATCACTATTTGAAGATGAACGGAAAATGGAAGGCCGATGGAGATACGATCAAACCGTTCAATTTTCATCTTGGCATTGGCATGAACATGGATGGAACCACATTTTACCAGAACTATTTTAAAGTTACTTTGCCACTGAATATTCAGGCCGGCACCCTAAGCAATGTTTTTACCATCACAATGAACCTAGAGAAATGGTTTGAAGCCCCGAATGTCTGGAACTGGAATGTTACCGGCGGACAGATCATGCAAAACCAGGATGCCATGCACAAAGCCTGCGAAAACGGTGCTAATGCGTTCCAGGTAACTCACGAAGGGAAAGATATTGTTTACCACAGTTAAAATGAAATTGTGTAATTTGTGGTTATGGAAAACAGGCAAAATGCTTTTAGTTAGCAGTTTGCTTGTTTTTGTTTGTTTTTCTTCGTGTAAAAATGAAGATCCGGAGTACAATCCAACGCTCTACCAAATAGCTATTCCAAAATTTTTCCCCACCAGGTTGAATATTCCTTCCGATAATCCCATGACGGTTGAAGGAATTGAGCTGGGGCGTTATTTATTTTATGATGGCCGTTTATCGGGCCAAACCGAGCCTGACAGCATGATGAGCTGCGGAACCTGTCACCTTCAATCCAGTTCCTTTGAATGTGGTATAAACCACCCGAAATTTACCGGCGGCAGACCCTTTGGTATAACCGGAATTGTAACTCCTCATTACATGCTTCCCATGATCAACCTGGTTTGGAACGAATCGGGATACCTTTGGTCGGGACAGATTTCGGAGAATAACCCTGATGCTTCCAAACGTACTATTGAGGATATCGTTGGTATGGCAGTTACCGCACCACATGAGTTTTCGGGCGATACCAATAAAACCAAGGCTTTGATACAAAGTATTTCAGGCTATCCGGATCTTTTCGAAAAAGCGTTCGGTTCGCGGACTGTTACTATGCGGAATATCAGCAAGGCCGTTGCGCAGTTTGTCCGTACGCTGGTTTCGTCCGATTCGAAGTTCGATAAATATATGCGTGGCGAACAACAACTCAGCACACAGGAACTCAATGGTTATGTAATGTTTATGACCGAAGACGGAGCTGATTGCTTTCATTGCCACGGAGGTTCAGGCAACCCGCTTTTTACCACCAACCTGTTTTATAACAACGGGAAAGATTCAGTGTTTAACGATCCCCGCGACCGATTTTCGGTAACCGGCGATCCGACCGATCATGGGGCATACAAAGCTACAACTTTGCGTAATATCGAACTGACTGGACCTTATATGCACGACGGTCGTTTTAAAACATTGGAGGAAGTCGTCGATTTTTATTCGCAGGGAATTATCTGGTCGCCTTATGTGCACCCGCTGATGCACCATGCCTACGATGGCGGTATTCAGTTAACTTCTTCCGAAAAGGCTGATCTGATAATGTTTATTAAAACTTTACGCGACGACACATTTCTTACAAATCCGACCTACGGACCTCCGGATAAATTGCCGGATGGCGCTGCTCCGATTAACAAGTAATACTAAGGAAAGGCTGTTCAAAATTGTAAAAGCAGAATTTAGTTGAGCTAATGTAGTGGGATGTTCAAAGAAAAATAGTGAACTCTCGCCTACCTATCGCTCCTTTCCATTTCGCCCTCGCCTTGTCACCCCTCGCCTTGTCGCCCCTCAACCCTGTCGCCCCTCGCCTTGTCGCCCCTCGCCCCATCTAAAACTCTTTTTACCCTTTTCGCGATGGCTGGGCGTACATCTGCACATCCTCAACTGTAATTTGCTGGTCGCACAGTATTACAAGCCGCTCAACCACGTTTCGCAGCTCGCGTATGTTGCCTGTCCACTTTATGGTTTTTAGTTCCTCCAGCGCCTCATCTGTAAATTGAATCGGAGGCCGCCCATTGTTTTCGCAGATTTGTTCCACGAAATAATTTGCCAGTATCGGAATATCGTCTTCACGCTCATTAAGGGAGGGTACTCTGATCAGGATAACACTCAGGCGGTGATACAAATCCTCGCGGAACGTTTTATTCGCAATTTCTTCGAGCAAATTTTTGTTGGTAGCTGCCAGCACACGCACATTAACCGGGATGTCTTTTTCGCCGCCAACACGCATGATCTTGTTTTCCTGCAAGGCCCGCAATACTTTAGCCTGTGCCGATAGACTCATATCGCCAATTTCATCAAGGAAAATAGTTCCGTTATTGGCCTGCTCGAAATCGCCTTTACGCTGCTTGATAGCGGAGGTAAACGAACCCTTCTCGTGCCCGAAAAGTACACTTTCAATCAGTTCCGAGGGAATGGCGGCGCAGTTTACTTCAACAAAAGGACCTTCGATGCGGTTGCTTTTTTCGTGCAGCCAGCGTGCAACCAGTTCTTTGCCTGTACCGCTTTCACCCGTGATCAACACCCGGGCATCAGTAGGAGCAACCCGCTCAATCAAATCCTTTATTTTGGTAATGGCGGGCGACTCGCCAATCATCTCGTACTGCTTGCTCACCTTGCGTTTTAAAGCCTTGGTTTCGGTCACCAGCCGCGATTTATCCATGGCATTGCGAAGCGTAATAAGCAGCCTGTTGAGGTCTAACGGCTTGGCTATGAAATCGTAAGCACCCTTTCGGATGGCTTCCACTGCCGTTTCGATGGTTCCGTGACCCGAAATCATCACAACCGGCACATCGGTGGTTTTCATGATGTTTTCGAGCACTTCGATGCCGTCAATTTTAGGCATTTTAATATCACAGAGAATTACGTCGTAGCTTTCTTTACTTACAAGGTCTATTCCCGACGGCCCATCTTCGGCATCATCCACCTGGTAATTTTCATATTCCAGGATTTCACGTAAAGCATTGCGGATTGCGCGTTCGTCATCTATGATGAGTATTCTTGCCATTGTAATTTAGGAGTTAGGGTTTTGGGGTTGGGGATTAGGGAGAAAGTGTGACGATTCGGCGAAGAGAAATGTTGGTAGTGAATAGTGCCATTCTCAATCATCCACTAATATTATCTATATTTCATTAACGATTAACAATTTTCTATTTTCTATTTACGATTTACGACTAACGATTAACGAATTCCCATTATCCATTGTCCATTATCCATTGTCAATTATCCATTGTCAATTATCCACTGTCAATTATCCATTATCCTCTACCCCTTATACCTGATCCACTTCCACATCTCCTGGTAGCTCGATTTTTTGCCATACATCAGGATTCCGGTGCGGTAAATCTTGGCTGCCAGCCAGGTTGTGCCCAGGAAACCCAGGATCAACAATCCGATGGAAAGTATAATTTGCCACATCGGAGCTGAATCCATCGAAATCCGAACCATCATAATGACAGGCGATGTAAGAGGGATCATCGACATCCAGAATGCCAGCGGGCTTGCCGGGTTTTGGATCACAGTCTGGGCTACGACAATTGAAAGTATTAGCGGGACAGTGACCGGAAGCATAAATTGCTGGGTATCCGCATCGTTGTCGACAGCAGATCCGATAGAGGCAAACAATGCGGCGTAAAGCAAATACCCGAAGAGGAAATAAAAAAAGAAAGCAATCAGCACCTTGACCAAAATGTCATAGGGGAAATCATCGAAAATACCGTCAAAGTTATCTCCGCTTGCTTCGGGGGTTAATGAATCAGTCGCAACCGGGTTCGTTTCATTACTAAGAACTCCTTTCTGCCCTGAAATATCAGTTTGTTCAATCCTGTTCGTCTTCTTGTTTTCTTTGGGGAAGGCTGTTTGTGCTACGGTGATTATAATAAAAGTAAATGCAATCCAGAGCAGGAATTGGGTTAAGCCAACAAGTGCAACCCCGATAATTTTACCCATCATAAGTTGAAAAGGCTTAACCGACGAGATTATTACTTCGACGATCCGGCTTGTTTTTTCTTCAATAACACCCCGCATCACCTGCGCGCCAAACATGAAAATAAACATGTAAATCATCATGCTGGCAACTAAACCAATTCCCATCGATACCGCTGCATTGCTTTTACGTTCTTCTCCTCCTGCCTCAGTCTTGAAAGTGATTATTTTAACATTAGTCTGAATGTTTTTTAAGATGGTTTCACTCATCAGGTCCTCGGTCGAAGTATCATTTCCGGGCACATACCCTGGGGTATTTTTGAGTATCTCCTTCCTGATTTCGGCACCAAGTTTCAGCTTCTCCAATTCACGGCTCATAACCCCGGAAATATTATCCCTTAGGTTGAAAGTCGGTTGTTTATCTGAATATATTACGGCTTTATCAGGGATATTGAGTTGTGTTGCAGGAATATACAGCAGCACATAATCGCCCTTTTTTATCAGGGTGTCTTTAGCTTGCTGCAGGCCGGAAACAACTGAAACAAAAGTGTAATTTTCGTTGTTCTGAAATTTAGAGAAAAACAAGCCGGTTTCATCCAGAACGCTTATTACCTGCTTATCATCGTGCCGTGTGGCCAGGTATGCCGGCAGTACAAACAGGGAAGCCATTAGAATCGGCCCCAGAATAGTCATCACTATGAAGGAACGTTTCTTCACCTTGGTGAGGTACTCGCGTTGAATTATGAGAAATATTTTGTTCATAGCCTTAGTTTTCAGGATTCCTGTATAAGATTGGCGTTGACTGAATTTACAGTGGAAATAAAAATATCGTTCATCGAAGGGATCATCTCGTTGAACGAAATCAGGCTCACATTGGGTAGCAAGGCTGCAAGCAGGTCATTTGGTCCTTTATCGGCTGGTAACCTGAAGGACGCTGAGCAAACATCATCTTCTACGGTCGATTCCAATATCTCAAATCCGGGTTCATTCAACTGGTAAGGCTTGCCGTTTACATCCTGGTATTG
>CAIXAQ010000154.1 GCA_903917425.1 uncultured Bacteroidales bacterium | reverse complement strand
GGTAACAGGAGCTATTAAAATAATCCAGATGGCAATGCATCAGATCTTCTGAATCAAACCCTAAATGCATTATAGAAAAATACCCCATAAATCATGCTTCTAAAAAAGACTTAAACTAAAAACTATTTTCTGTCTTTCTGTCTACCTTTGAAAAGGAAGTAATATAAGTCAATTCTTCATATCGGGTAGTAACCCAGCAACACTTGCCCTAATTTAATAAATTTGAACAATTCTTACCATGAAAACAGCTAAAGCATTTGCAGTTACGGGTACACTTATCATGTTCCTGACACTTATATACGGGTTTATCATTGGTGACTTTTTTAAAGAGGGTAGCATTCTGTTTTCGCTGGCATGGGGGAAAGTGAGCCTGATCGATGTCTATACTGGTTTTTTCGTGTTTTCGGGGTGGGTGCTTTACCGTGAAGAGAAATGGACTTCGGCTGCCCTGTGGATTATAGCGATCATGGTACTGGGCAATTTTATCACTTGCTTGTATGTGACGATAGCACTCTTCAAATCCAAAGAGGATTTTAAAATGTTCTGGTTAGGTAAACATTTTCAACACTAAAATGGAAACACTTCCCATACTCGAAATTGATGGTCGCAGGCTTTATTACACCTTTATCGCTGGTGCAAAAAATATTCTGGATAATCAGTTATACCTGAATAAAATCAATGTCTTCCCTGTAAACGACGGGGATACAGGCAGCAATATGGCCACGACCATTCAATCGGTGCTTGAATTGATACAGCCGCACAAATCGTATAAGATCACTGCCGACCTGATTGCTGAAACAACCATGACCAGTGCGCGCGGCAATTCGGGAATCATTTTTGCCCAGTTTTTATATGGAATGAGTAAGGAGACGGGCAATAGTCGCAGCATCACTATACCGCAGTTTGCCGAAAGTCTTAAAAAATCCATTCCTTATATGTACGAGGCAGTTGCCATTCCGGTTGAAGGCACCATGCTGACCGTTATCAGGGAATGGTCGGAGTTTATTTATATGCATCGTCATATCATTACCGATTTTAACCAGTTATTCATCCGGTCGCAGGAAGGCCTGGTAAAATCGCTGGCTGCCACCAAAACACAGTTGCTCGTTCTTTCGAAGGCAAATGTCGTGGATTCAGGTGCCAATGCCTTTGTTCTGTTTATCGAAGGGATCATTGACTTCATCAAATCGAGCAGCATCCGGAATTTGTTGCTGTCAAAAACGGCCACACTTGTATTGCCTTCAAATAATGATCATATTTCGGAAGAGGTAAAATTCAGGTATTGCACCGAAGGTATATTGAAAAATCTGACAGTTGATCAGGCTTCACTTTCAAAAATTCTGCAAAAGTATGGCGATTCAGTAGTTGTCGGTGGTAACGAAAAAACCAAGCATATTCATGTTCATACCAATACTCCGGCCGAAATGTTCCGGCAGTTAAAGGATATCAGCCTGGTTACTTTTAACAAAGCCGACGATATGCTGCGCCAGAGCGAAGCCATATTTAACCGCAAATGGAAAATTGCCCTGGTTACCGATTCAACCTGCGATCTGTCCCAGGATTTAATGGATCAGTACCAGGTTAACATGCTGCCACTCAATATAAATTTCGGCGAAAGCCATTACCTGGATAAAATCACCATTCAGCCCGAACAGTTTTATGCACTGCTCGATCAACACCAGGAGTTCCCGAAAACGGCGCAGATCAACGAAAAAGCTTTCGTAAATCTATACACCCGGCTGTCAGCTAATTACGATTCCATCATAGCCATTCATCTTACTGATAAATTCAGCGGGACGTATTTTAACAGTCAAAAAGCGGCAGCTACAGTGAGTAAAGATTCAAATATACCTATTTCGGTGCTTAATTCGAAGAACCTTTCAGGTGCACTTGGATTATTGATTCTGAGGGCTGCACAGGCCATAGAAGCTGGCTATACACATGAGGAAGTGGTTGCTTTGACTGAAAAGTCAATAAAGGATACTCTTATTTTTGTAAGCGTTAAAACGTTAAAATACATGGTTCGTGGCGGAAGAGTTTCGCACACGAAGGGTTTCATTGCTAAATTGCTGAATGTAAAACCTATTGTATCGATGGACGAAAACGGAGCTTCCTTTATTTTTGGTAAAACTTACAGTCAGCAATCTAATATAGTGAAAGTTATAATGCACATCAGGTCAATCAGCAGGGGCAGGGAAATATGGAATTACATCGTACTTCACGCTCAGAACGAGGAAGCTGCCGCCTGGTATACTGATAAAATGAAGAAATTCTCGGGGAAAGAGCCAGCTGCGGTGGTGAATATTTCGCCGGTAATCGGAGCAAATGCAGGAATTGGGACAGCTGCAATAGCGTTACAATTTAAATAAATTTGTTCAGTGATCCGGGTTCAGGATAATGGCTTATTTACCCACTATCTGCTCTCAGTTGATCTTTAATATGCAGCCTGTTAGCTGTCGATGGCGGGTAAGACTTTACTTTTCACTTTAACTGCTCTCTAACCTTCAATTTGCTCTTCCGTCTGACACTGACTTTCCATTGGCAAAAAGAACAGTAAACATCCACCCGGTTTAAACTCCCTTGTTGAGTCAAAATTCCGGAAGTCTCACCCGGGCTCATGCTTTTTTTACT
>CAIXAQ010000153.1 GCA_903917425.1 uncultured Bacteroidales bacterium | reverse complement strand
CTATAAACATTGACTTGATGCCCCAAAACATTTGTAACCCAAATTTTATTTTCCGTTACAAAAACATCTACCGGCTTGAAATTTTCAGCTTCGCCAAAGCAGGTAACATATTTGCCGTTTTCGTCAAAAACTACGATTTGTTTCCTCTCTGAATCTGCTATATATAGATTCCCTTCGGAATCAATAAAACAATTTATCGGAACTTTTAATTCGCCTCTGCCGGTAGGAATAAACCTTTCAAATGTGTTAGTAGCCAGGTCAATAATATCAAGACCGTGAATATATGTATCGCAAATGAACATTTTCCCTTTATGAACTGCTATTCCATAAGGTTTGTTGATATCTATATCTTCATTTTCACCAAACAGAAATTTGCCAAACGACTTCCGGTTTCCTGTTACGTCCTGCGAACTGCTGATTCGGGTCAGGAATTGAATACGGGCAGTATCGGGAGGAGAGGGATAAATAACAAGGTTATCAGCACCTGATCCTGAAGTAATGTTACGGGAACACGACAATAAAATCGATGCTATTAGTATAAATATCAGGTTTCTGAGAGCCATTTTTTTTGAAAAATTATTGTGATTTATTTTTTTCGGGAAGCTTATAAAATCTCGCGTTCAGATGGTAGAAAAAAAGGGCGAAAATTTTCCGCCCTCTTTTTAATATCCGCATGAAGACGAACATAAAACCTTCTATTTAATATGGCAGGTCAGGCACAGTGCACTATGTGAATTGGATTTCAACAACAAGCCGGTAATGCCAGCACCGTTGTGTACATCATGGCATGAGGAACATTGCATCCGGCCCGAAATCAGCATATTTTGGTTAATTGTACCCCCTAAACCTGATAATGCGGTAGCAGGATTTTGCAATCCCGGGTCAGCTCCGGCCAAAGCAGCATCATACAAAAATGAAACCGGATGATCGTTGCTCAGAGCAGTGCCGAGCAGTGGTCCGCCCGACATAAAAGTGGTACCGGAAGTTACACCGCCGTAATTCTCGATCGCTACTGTACCATCGTGACAACTCAGGCAAAGTTTGGAACTTCCATCGGGCTGACCCATGGTTGCATTCAAGGTTCCACTTGCATATAGGGTGTAATTAGTTACCGCTGAAAGAGCGTGATTCCATAAAGGTGCATCTGGTAAGATGGTGGCATTGTGCGGAGTGTGGCATACAATGCAGATTTCATTATTAGATGTGTTCCAGGCCGCTGCAGAAAAATCATGCGAAGAACCAGTAATTTGTGCAGTTCCTAATTGCGTAAATACGATCAGGAAAGCAAATGTGAGAAAAAAGTAGAGTCTTTTCATTCGGCAAATGTTTTAGGTTAGTAATATTTCTAATAAAGTACATAACAAAACATATGCCAAGAAGTTTAACTATCACGTACACAGGCGTGTATGCTACAGGCGCCGGCAACATATGACGTTTAAACTGCTTAAATTTTTAGATAAATGAATTATTGCCTTATTTTATTGAAACTTTTTAAAGTAGATAGAAATT
>CAIXAQ010000152.1 GCA_903917425.1 uncultured Bacteroidales bacterium | reverse complement strand
TTTAAATACCTCAACCAATGAAAACAAAATTAGTCTTCGCAATCCTGGCCTTTTCTCTTTTCCTGTCGCAAACAATTCTTGCACAGGATATTATCCTAAAAAAAGATACCAATATGATCAAATGCAAGATCAAAGAAATTGGACTGGATGATATAAAATATACTTTGCCCGAATACTCTTCGGATGTTACTTTTTCGATTGATAAAGACAATGTGGCGAAGATTATTTTTGAGAATGGCAAAGAAATGAGCTTTCAAAAGGAGATGAACAATCCTGAAAATTACAGGGATAATAAAAAGAACGCACTGAAAATCAATTTCTTATCACCTTTGTACGGCAGCACAAGTTTTAGTTACGAACGTAGTTTAAAACCAAGCAGAAGCATCGAGGGTACGCTTGGTTTAATTGGCCTGGGAGTCGATAACTGGGATGAAAACCCGGGAGGTGCTTTTGTAAAATTTGGCTATAAATTTATCAAAGATCCTGATTTTTACCTGCGCGGAATGCGTTATGCACACATATTGAAAGGTGCCTATTTCAAACCTGAAATTGGGTTTGCCGCCTTTGGAAGAGATGACACATCCTGGGATTATCTTTATCAGCATCAGTCGAACGATCGTGAAACTGTAATTTCAGGAGTTCTGCAAATTGTAATGGGAAAACAATGGATTGTTGATAATGCTTTTTTAATAGATTTTTACGCTGGTCTTGGTTACGGATTCTCGACCTCTGAGAATACCAATTATCATTATGGCTATTCGATCGCCGATAATTCAGTTCCCATTTCCTTCTCATCCGGTTTAAAAATTGGATTCTTGTTTAAATAGAAGGTTTTCAGAGTTTTAAGGATATTCGAGCACTGAGCGTAGCCGAAGTGCAGGGTTTTAAGGATATCCGGGCACTGAGCGTAGCCGAAGTGCAGGGTTTTAAGGATATCCGGGCACTGAGCGTAGCCGAAGTGCAGGGTTTCAAGGATATCCGGGCACTGAGCGTAGCCGAAGTGCAGGGTTTTAAGGATATTCGAGCACTGAGCGTAGCCGAAGTGCAGGGTTTCGGGGTTTGAGGTTTCCTGTTTTTTATCATTCAGGCAAGATCCATTTCCGGATTTTTCCAGGCAAATTTTTCTTGACAAATTGATGTCGTTTTAGTTCCCCAAAATCAAATTCCAACTTATAAAAACGTTTCTTTTTATAAATTTTGTTGATCCTGTAAGCAGAAAACAGAAGCGAAAAGTCGAAAGAAAAACGCAATTCTGTATTTGCATCTTTAAAAAAATCATTTATTCTCTTTCGTTTATTTATTGGATATCGCTAATAGTGAGCATTCATAAGCCTTACGACATTTTTCACAATGCTTGTTTGGAATGAAAAAAAATATAGCGAAAATCATCGGTGATTTACTTAAATAAATACTTTTGCACTGTTATTCTGTTAACAAAAGTTGCATTTATAACATAACCATTAAACCTAAATTCCTTTGTGATGGAAGTTGAAAAAATCATGACTGACCTGGAGAAAAAACACCCGGGTGAAGTAGAGTACTTACAAGCCGTTCGTGAAGTATTAGAATCGATCGAACAGGTTTACAACGAAAATCCTCAATTCGAGGCAGCAGGCATTATCAGCCGTTTGGTTGAGCCCGACCGTATTCTCACTATTAAAGTTCCCTGGGTTGACGACCATGGCAAGGTTCATGTAAACCTCGCATACAGGATTCAATTCAACAATGCTATCGGACCATACAAAGGCGGACTTCGTTTCCACCCTTCGGTTAACCTCAGCATCCTTAAATTCTTAGGCTTCGAGCAGATTTTCAAAAACAGCCTTACCTCACTTCCTATGGGCGGTGCTAAAGGCGGATCCGATTTCGATCCAAAAGGAAAATCGAATACCGAAGTTATGCGTTTCTGCCAGTCGTTTATGCTCGAACTTTGGAGAATCATCGGTCCTGAAACCGATGTTCCTGCTGGTGATATAGGCGTAGGTGGCCGCGAAATCGGCTTCCTGTACGGAATGTACAAAAAGCTGGCACGCGAACATACAGGCGTTCTTACAGGTAAAGGCCTCAACTGGGGTGGCAGCCTTGTTCGCCCTGAAGCTACAGGTTTCGGAAATGTTTACTTTGCACAGGAAATGCTTAAAACCAAAGGTACCGATTTCAAAGGAAAAACCGTTTGTATTTCGGGATTTGGCAACGTTGCATGGGGTGCCGCACTTAAAGTGACCGAATTAGGCGGAAAAGTTGTAACTATTTCTGGTCCTGATGGATACGTTTATGATCCGGATGGAATAAGTGGTGAAAAAATCGACTACATGCTCGAACTACGCGCTTCGAACCAGGATATTGTTAAACCATATACCTATGAATTCCCGAATGCCCAGTTTGTTCAAGGCAAACACCCATGGGAAGTTAAATGCGATATCGCACTTCCATGTGCCACTCAAAACGAGTTGAACAAAGAAGATGCATTGGCACTTGTTAAAAATGGTTGTATCTGTGTTTCGGAAGGTGCAAATATGCCTTCAACACCTGAAGCTATCGAAGTATTCCAGGAAAATAAGGTAATGTTCGCTCCGGGTAAAGCAGCTAACGCCGGCGGTGTTGCTACTTCAGGCCTCGAAATGAGTCAAAACTCAATGAAACTGAACTGGACAGCAGTCGAAGTAGAT
>CAIXAQ010000151.1 GCA_903917425.1 uncultured Bacteroidales bacterium | reverse complement strand
GGATTATTAATTGAGAAAACCAGGAAACCGATGATTGGAATTTATCTTTTAGGAGCGCTTGCCATTGCCCTTTTCGTGTTTTTTAACAGGAACAAATTAGTAGGTTATTCGCTTGTGAGTTTGTTCCTGGTTTTGCAGGTGTTGTTTACCATACATGCCTGTTTTCATTCAGGCAACACCGAGTTGGTTTATTTTACCTACGATTCGCTTGGCATTCTGCTTTTAATCACATTGAGTATTATTGCCATACCTGCCGCCATCCACAGCCGTATTTACATCGAAAACCATAAAGAAAACGCTCAGGCTCGTGCTATTTATCTTTCGGCGCTGATACTTTTAATAACGGCTATTACTGCCGGATACCTTTCGAATCATATCGCTGTTACCTGGATTTTTACCGAGATAACTACCCTGAGTGCTTCTGCTCTTATCTATCACCACCGCAATAAACTGGCACTCGAAGGAACCTGGAAATATGTTTTCATCTGCGCCATCAGTATCACTTTTATTTTTATCGGGATTCTTTTTTTAAGTCTTTCGCTGCAGCATGCCGGCTCCGATGATCTTTCGTTCAAAAACCTGCTTGTCCGGAGTGACGAACTTAACCCGGTTTGGCTTCGGATGGCATTTTTATTCATCTTCACCGGCTTTACGGCCAAACTTGGACTTGTACCCATGTTCACTGCAGGGATCGATGCAAAGGACACGGCACCTGCACCGGCAGGGGCTTTATTGGCGAGTGTGCTGATGAACCTGGGTTTTGTTGGAATTTTCAGGTTTTACGTTGTAGTTGCCAATACGCCTTTACTGCACTGGGCTCAACTGGTGGTCGGGTCAGCCGCTTTCCTTTCGTTGTTCGTGGCAACGGTATATATGATGAAAGTGAAAAATATCAAGCGCATGCTTGCCTATTCCGGTATCGAACATATGGGGATTGTGATGTTGGGTATAGCTGCCGGTGGAATTGGCTATTACGCAGCTATACTACACATTATATTACATGCTTTTGTGAAATCGAGCCTTTTCTTCCAGTTTAACCAGCTTTACAGGGTTTTTCAGAATAAAAGCATTTACCATGTGGGAAATTATTTCAAATACAATGCTACCGGTGCCATGGTGCTTTTGCTGGGTTTTATAAGTGCAACAGCAATGCCTCCTTCCGGACTGTTTGTGAGTGAATTCCTGATTTTTAAATCACTTTTTGATGCACGGCAAATTATTCTCCTGATTGCAGTTCTGCTGCTTTTAACCATGATAATATGGTCTTTCGGAAAAAACATTTTCAAAGTCCTTTTTGTGCCGGCTGTGGGTTTCGATGATTCAAATGTGGAGAAAATCAGTCCCTGGGAATCGGTATCGCAATTTATTTTGCTTGCCTTAGCCGTTTACCTGGGACTAAATCCACCCGCAATTTTTGTTCAGCTCCTGAAGGACAGTGTGAGCCTTTTGCCTTTGTAGGGAAGCTAAAATTGAATTGTGAATGGCCCCAATACCTAACCCCTAAATCCTAAAACCATCAATGCACTACCTAACCATAAAAAACAATCAGTCGGTACCCGTTTCAGAAATTCCTGAGGTTTCGTACAATGCTTTCCTGATCCTGAATACAGGAATGGTGGTCGAAACTCCCGGGCGGCACTGTGTGAATTATTTCGGTTACCCGCTGGGCAATAAAATAAAACTGGTCTGTTGCATAGCCGGTGATATTGATCACATTATTTATGTGTCATCGTGCGTGGTCGACAATCATTCTGAACTTGCGTCGTTTACGGCAAAAAATCTCTGCTTCGAAAAATTTGAACGGGAGATCCACGAAAATTTCGGTATTCAATACTCTGATCATCCCTGGTTAAAACCCGTGAGGTATCCGCACGATCGTTTCGATAAAAGTAAAACGATCGCCAATTACCCGTTTTACTCCATTGACAGTGAGGAACTTCACGAAGTAGGAGTGGGGCCTATTCACGCAGGAGTCATTGAGCCGGGACATTTCAGGTTTATATGCAATGGTGAACAGATTCTGCATCTCGAAATACAGTTTGGATACCAGCATCGTGGAATTGAAAAGCTATTCCTCCAGAAGAAACAGCTGAACCAACTGGCAACACTCGCCGAAAATATTGCTGGCGATACGGTTGCAGGTCATTCAACCGCTTTTTCGCATGTATGGGAAAGCTTGTGTGGGTTTGAAACTCCCCGTGATATCGATTTTGCCCGCACCGTCGCTCTGGAATTGGAACGAATAGCCATTCATACCGGCGATCTGAGTGCCGTTTGCACCGATATAGCCTATCAACTTGGCAGTTCGGTTTTCGGAAGGCTGCGTACCCCGATTGTGAACTTTATGCAGGAATGGTGCGGAAACCGCTTGTCGAAAGGATTAATAAGACCTTGTGAAAACAAAATACCTTTTACCCAGGCACTGGCAGACAGGCTTTCGGAAGTACTCGATATTTTTGAACCTGATTTTGCCGAGATGAACAAAGAACTGTTCAATATGCCGAGTGCATTGTCGCGTTTCGAGCGCACAGGCGTGGTTTCGGTTGAAGATGCATCTGCAATCGGTACTGTTGGTATGGCTGCCCGTGCATCTGGCGTATCCCGCGATATCCGGAGTTCGCATCCTTTTAGTTTGTACGCTGAGTTGAATCACGAACCCATTGTAAAACGCCACGGTGATGTTTATTCGCGTGTGGCGATACGAAGGAAAGAAGTCTTTCAATCAATAGAATACCTGCGTTCATTGATAGCCAATGTTCCCGAAGTTGCTCAGATAAATCCTGAAAACCCTTTAAAAATACCCGGTGCGGATTTGTTTTCAATTTCATTGGTCGAAGGATGGCGCGGCGAAATTTGTCATTGTGCCATTACAGGTTCCAAAGGAGAATTGATTCATTATAAGATTAAAGATCCTTCGTTTCACAACTGGATGGCATTGGCTCTTTCGGTAAGGAATAACGAAATTTCCGATTTCCCTGTCTGTAACAAGAGTTTCAATTTATCGTATTGCGGACATGATTTGTAGATAGGATTTAGGGGTTTGGGTTTGGGGTTTAGGGCTTCCCACATCCGACTTTCAATCTTCGACTTTCGACTTTCGACCTTTGACTTTTGACTTTCGACCTTTGACTTACCATTTTCCATTTTCCATTAACTATTTTCCAAAAAATGTACAACAACCTCAAAATCCTCTACCATCAGGGCAAACAGTTTATCCCCGATGTTACCAAAGCCAAAGTGCCGGGAATATTTCGTGGCAGGCCGGTGATAAGCACTGTAAAAGTTGACGAAAGTGAGTTGATGGAGCTTTGTCCTGTTGATGCAATTTCCGTAAAACCGCTTAGTATCGACCTGGGTAAATGTACTTTCTGCGGCGAATGTGCCATACGGTTTCCTGAAAAGATACAATTCACCACCGATTACAAGATTGCAACGAACGAAAGAAAAAGCCTTGTTGTGACTGAAAGTAACGACAAACCCATATCAATAAATCCGGCAAAAGTCAGGAAAGAAATACACAGTCTTTTTAAAAGATCGCTAAAATTGCGGCAGGTTTCAGCCGGCGGCGACAATAGTTGCGAATGGGAACTAGGCGCTGCGAACAATGTGCAGTTCGATATGGGACGCTTTGGGATTGAGTTTGTTGCTTCACCCCGCCACGCCGACGGGATAGTTATTACCGGCCCGATTACCGGAAATATGGCCGCACCGCTCCAGATTTGTTACGATGCTACTCCCGATCCCAAAATAATTGTACTGGTTGGTACCGATGCCATCAGTGGTGGTATATTTGAGGGCAGCCAAGCCATTGACCGCAGTTTTCTGGGTAAATACCCTGTCGATCTGTATATCCCCGGCAATCCTGCCCATCCGCTGACTATTATAAATGGGCTGCTGGATTTGACAAGGAAGTTGAAATAGGAAAGTTAATAGAAACTGGGAACTAGAAACTAGAAACTGGAAATAAGAAACTGGAAACTGGAAATAAGAAACTGGAAACAGAGAATAAGGGCTGAGGGTAGCG
>CAIXAQ010000150.1 GCA_903917425.1 uncultured Bacteroidales bacterium | reverse complement strand
GGTTCCCATCTGGCTGGATATCCAGCTTTTCAAAAATGAAAGGTCTCGGTGTTTCAACAACTTCAAACGAGTTTTGCGCGAGGGTGAGGATTTTGATCTCGGTCTTTATGGCTACATTAGCGAAAGCTTTTCCTGAATAAACTTTTTTGTAAACAACGAACGGGCTTATGCTAAGTGGCAATTTGCTCACGCCTGAAGCAACACCTGCTTTCAGACGAACTGAAAGCCTTGGAGCTAATGCTTTCCCGAAAATGTTGTTAGCCAAAATCAGAACCCTGGCATCAGTTTTTTGAACAACTTCTGCTATCAGGCCGGTATAAGCCTGGTCATCAAGCGTTTTTAACATTTCATTTTCGATGCTCAAAACTTTTGAAGCACCAAAAGTTGACAATTTTTCAAGTTCTGATGTTTCAACTTTGCCAATGGAAAGCGCTATGGCCTGATCGCCAAGCATTTCGGCAACTTTTGAAGCATATGAAACTAATTCGAAGGATATTTTTTTGAATTTGCCATCCCAATTTTCGAGGAATACTAATACTGACATACGGTTTGTTTGTTTGTGATAAAGGAATATTTTTTTTAAAAAACCTTGGCTTCATTCTGGAGTAGTGCAATGAGTTGACCTGCCTCATCGGCATTTACATATTTACATGCAGCGCGAGGTTTGGGCATTTCATAGCCTATAACTTCAGTCAGACTCTCAATTGCTTGTGGTTCAACTACTTTGATAGGTTTTGTACGAGCCATCATAATACCGCGCATGGCGGCTATACGGGGTTCTTTGGCAATACCTTTCTGCACAACAGCTACAAATGGCAATGGAACAGTCAGAATTTCCTTGCCGCCATCTATTTCACGGGTAATCAAGGGTTGAGCATTTTCGATTTTTAAGGTTGAAACTCCTGTAACCGACGGATAACCTAAAAATTCGGCGAGCATCCCTCCTACTGTTGATCCGTTGTGATCGCTTGATTCGATACCACAGAGTATGATATCAAAACTTTCGTTGCGGACAGCCTCCGCAAGTTGGAAAGCAATGGAATATGCATCACCCGGCCCGGTATTTACACGAATGGCATCATCGGCCCCTATGGCTAAGGCTTTACGGATGGTTGGATCAGAACTTACCAGGCCAACATGGGCAACCGAAACCGTTAAAACAGCGTTGGAGGCATCATCTTTAAGTTCGAGGGCACGGGTCAGGGCAAGTTCATCCCAGGGATTGATAACCCACTGAATGCCATTTACATCCAGCTTTTTAGAGTCGTCAACAAATTTAATCTTTGTCGTAGTATCAGGCACATTACTGATGCAAACTAAAATTTTCATATGCTTAAAAATTGTTTTTATTAATACAAAAAAAACAGTGAGAAGATCCATTCAACATTACGATAATCGATTCAATCACTACCAGTTCCCGGCTAATTGTTTTATGATTAACAGAAAATAGGGTTGACAAATTTAGCATTATTTATATACAAATTATTGGTTCTACCACGAATTAAATGGAATTTGGCTTATGAGGGTCAGAAGACTGAAGTCAGAAGACCGAAGTATTTACCCGATTGAAATTAGTTTCTTTTGATAGAAAACAGGTAGAATAAAGTTAATTATCATTCAATGTGTTACTTACAATGTAGAGCGTATTTTTTTCGGGTAGCTCCCGACTTCTGACTATCTACAAAGTTTTTTACCCACCAAAGTAAAAGTAGAACCAATTTATTAAATGTGAGAGTATAAAAAGAAAATCTTTCAAAAAAGTATTAATCAGGTTGCTAAACAGGACGTTATGCATTTATAGCATCAAATTTTCATAGAATTACCAGGTACTGTATACCAATACTAAAAAGCAGTAAATTTGTATTGTGAAACAT
>CAIXAQ010000149.1 GCA_903917425.1 uncultured Bacteroidales bacterium | reverse complement strand
TTACCAGCAATATAAAGATATCCGCCTGGTGGGTGCACCCCCATCGTCGATTGGAAAATTTGGCGGCGATACCGACAACTGGATGTGGCCACGCCATACCGGCGATTTCAGTATTTTCCGTATTTATACCGCTCCCGATGGTTCCCCGGCTGAGTTCGCCAAGGATAATGTGCCGATGGTTGCCAAAAAATTCCTTCCCGTTTCGGTTAAAGGATACAAAAAAGATGATTTTGCCATGATCTGGGGTTTCCCGGGCAGTACTGACCGCTACCGCAACTCCTGGGCATGCGAAGCAACCCTCAACGATATTGACCCTGTTATTGTAAAAGGACTGGGAATTGTACTCGAAAATCAGAAAGCCGGGATGGATGCCGATAACGCGGTTCGCATAGCATATGCAAGCACTTACGCAAGTTTGGCAAATTTCTGGAAAAATAAAATGGGCGAAGCCCGCGACTTAAAACGACTGGATGTAGTTCAGAAAAAACAGGAATTGGAAGCTAAATTGCAGCAGTGGATCAATGCCGACGAACAACGCAAAGCCAAATATGGTGACGTGTTGAGTACTTACGCTGATGTTTACAAGCAATACAAAGATCAAAACCTGTATCAGCAAATGTGGTACACACAACTTTGCTTTTTCGGATCGAAGGCTTTTTCGTTTCCGGGACAGGCAACTGCCATCGAAACAGTATTAAAAACAGGTGCAAAAGGAGATGACCTGGCAAAACAGATGGAAAAATATAAGGAAACTTCCAAAGAACATTTCAAAGAATACAACAATGCTATTGAGCAAAATATACTTGCTGCCTTGCTGACTTTGTTCCGGGCAAATATCCCTGTTTCACAGCAACCTGCTATATACCAGGTCATTGATAAAAAATATAAAGGCGACATTACCAGGTATGTTGCTGATATGTTCAAAAAATCATTTTTTTATACCGAAGCTAACTTCAATGCATTCCTCGAAAAGCCAAATCTGAAGAAAATGCAGAATGATCCTGCATTTATAACGTACAACTCATTTATGGACAATTTCAAGGTGTTGCAAAAAACAAACCAGGAATTAGGTGCAAAGAATAAAAAAGCCCAACGCCTGTTTGTAGCTGCTCTCCGCGAAATGGAGCCGGCCAAAAGCTTCTACCCTGATGCAAACAGCACCATGCGAATGACTTACGGGAAAGTTCTCGATTATTATCCGGCTGATGCGGTTCATTATAATTACTACACTACCCTCGACGGCGTGATGATGAAAGAAGACCCGAACAACGAGGAATTTATCGTTCCGGCCAAGTTAAAGGATCTATACAATAAAAAGGATTATGGCCGCTATGGCGAAAATGGCAAACTCTATACTTGTTTCCTTACCGATAACGACATTACCGGCGGTAACTCGGGTAGCCCTGTAATTAATGGCGATGGAGAACTTATAGGCCTGGCATTCGATGGAAACTGGGAAGCCATGAGCGGAAATATCCTTTTTGAACCTGAACTCCAGCGCACTATAAATGTGGACGTACGTTATGTACTTTTTGTTATCGACAAGTATGCAGGTGCCAGCAACCTGATTAAAGAGCTTAAGATTGTTCAATAGATAGACCAGACATTAAAAAAAAGGATTCCAAAGCGGAATCCTTTTTTTTTGAATACTGTGCCAGTCAGGTCAATAAGGCAGTAACTTTGCCGGATAGTGTTTAGCTGCACGCTTTGTACAACAATTTCCCGGCAGCTGGCAGTTTGGCGCACATTTTTAAACGAATAATTTAATGGACGAGCAAAAGAATAACCCGCTTCATGGCATAAGCCTGGAAACCATACTGAACCGACTGGTTGATCATTTCGGATGGCAAATACTGGGGAAAATTATCCAGATAAATTGCTTTATCGAAAATCCAAGTATTCAGTCGAGCCTGAAATTCCTGCGTAAAACGCCCTGGGCACGTAAAAAAGTGGAAGATTTGTATCTTGAAATACATCAATTAGTTGATGTTTAAAGAAAGTAGATTGATAGAAAGGGTTGATAGGTTGATGAGTTGATAGGTTGAAGCCTTTTATTACAAAACTCTTCAACAAACAAACTATCAACAAAACCCCATACACTAATCAACTTATCAACCAACAACTTATCAACCCATCAACACCAAATTACCTGAATTGAATAATTTCGGGCTTCCCGATTATAAATTCCGGGAATCCAAAATCGGTAGTTCTAAAAGGGTTGGTTTTGAAAACGTTACGTCCGTTTCCGGGAATAGAAGGGTAAAATGCAAACGAAAGCTGCAAATTACTTATCACAAGATAATCGTTACGAATAAGTACGCCAAATCCCAGTTGCGGATACATACGGCTGTGACTGAACCCTTCAGTTTTGTCGCCCATCATGCCGAATGACAGGTTCAGGTACGGCCCAAACCTGAAGCCAATCAGGTTCCACGGAGCATAGGATTGCGTTTGTATAACGAACAAAAAGCGCCTGGTGCCTGATAGTACGTCACTGTTAAAGCCATTCAGTCCATACCCGTCATTCAATGAAATCCGGCTAAACGAGGTTCTGTTTAAGCCGATCATAAGTTCAGGCTTGACAAATTGCCTGAATTTCCAGTTCCCGATAGAAAATAACCCGGTAAAATAATTAATGCTTGCAGTTAAAGCCCCCTCTGTACTCTTTGATGCATTTATAAAAGTGCCGTACTCGAAATTGGTGCCGAAATACCCCCATTTGTACAAATTGCCCCACGAATACCGTAATCCCCAGTACCAGCGTTCATGGTTTTTTAGCTGGTAGCCGCCAACAAGTCCGTAAGCCACACCAACCGGAACATCTTCGGTAGTTCCAAACCTGAAAATGTAGCTCTGCTTTACATATTTACGGCTCGAAATCCCAAGCCCTGAAAGGATCATGATTTCGTTTGAATAATAATCCATGAGCTCAGGTTGTTCCTCAGGTTTTTCGAGATACTTAAGCGTAAATGCACGACCCGAAAAAATCAGTTTAGTGGTTCTGTTGGTTACTGATTTTCCTTTAAAAACCTGCCAGGCAGCGGCAGCCCAGTAATCCTGAATAGCGTATTTCGATTTTAAATACAGGCGCGTCGTATCATTTTTATAGATCCATCCGGGTAGCATCTGTTGCGAAATATACGCTCCGCCAGCCCACCGGGCCAGGGGGGAGAAAAAAGGCCGTTCGACCGATACGCTCTTCTGATAATTTCTGTTTTCATCTATCATATAATCCAGACGGGTACTGATAAATGTGTTTTTTATATTAGGGATGTAATAATATGTCCTGAAAGCATTATTCCCGTTCAGATAATTTTGTTTGTACGTAGTTGAAAAAGTATGTCC
>CAIXAQ010000148.1 GCA_903917425.1 uncultured Bacteroidales bacterium | reverse complement strand
TCAACCCATCAACCTCTCAACCCACCCATCAACCAACAAAATATGATTCTTCCAGTAGTAGCAGTCGGTCATCCTAATTTACGCAAAGTGGCAGTTGAAATAACCGCTGAGTATCCCGGTCTGCAACAACTTATTGCCGATATGTGGGAAACCATGTATTTTTCGTCGGGCGTTGGTTTGGCGGCTCCGCAAATTAATAAAACAATCAGGCTTTTCGTGGTTGATGCTTCGCCTTACGAAAAGGAAAATCCGCAGATTAAAGACTTTAAAAAAGTATTTATCAATCCAAAAATTGTGGAAGAAAAAGGGGAGGAGTGGGCTTTCAGCGAAGGGTGCCTCAGTATCCCTGATATTCACGAGGATGTAACTCGGAAACCGGATGTACGAATCACCTATTACGATGAGCAATTTAATTTTCGGGATGAGTGGTTTTCGGATATTTTAGCCAGGATCATACAGCATGAATACGATCACCTCGAAGGCATTCTTTTCGTCGATAAAATTCATCCTCTCCGCAAAATTATGGTTAAACGCAAAATTCAGGAAATATCGAAAGGCATTACCGAAGCTAAATATAAAATGATATTTCCACCGAGGAAGCGATAGCTTATTTTGCGATAAACGGGATTATACCGATACAAATTTCAGCTACCAGGTTTCAGGTTCAAGGGTTTCAAGGTTCAAGGTTTTTAAGGTTTCAGGATCAAGGGTTTCAAGGTTTCAGGTTCAAGGGTTTGTTTCAAGGTTCAAGGTTTTCAAGGTTTCAGGTTCAAGGGTTTCAGGTTCCAGATTTCGAATACCATTTTCCATGTTCCAAATTCCAGTTCCAGTTCCAAATTCCAGTTTCCAGATTTTATCTTCACTACCTGGTTGCTCTCAGAGCGCTTCGGTCTGCAATATGTTTTACAAATGGAAGGTAATCCTGGTATTGGAATTAAACCAAAACCCAAGGTGAATTCCCACGTAAAAATTGTGAGAACTTGCGTACTCTTCATGAAGATTACTGATCTGGTATGCCTTCCGGTTTATGTCCGTTAGGCCAATAGCTGTATTCAGCGATAGCGACCACATCACATTTCCGTCCTTTATACGAGTTGCATTTTTAGCCGATCCGGAAGAAAACTGATGAACTAATTCAAAAGCAAGCATCATGTCAACCGGTTTAAAACGATTTATTATGTTTGAATTGCCCTGGTCGAGCATGTCAGGATTTGGGAGTTCTCTTCCACCCTGGCGATGAAAATCCTGCTCTGCTGAAAGCAGGATCATTACTTGCGGACCGAATGAAAACCAAGTGCTCTGATTATTTCCTCCAAGTCTGACCATTCCCATAAATGGCATCTGTAAATATTGAAGTTCTATACTGCGCTGAGTTTCAATATCTGCCATTTCACCCATGTAATTCTGACCCATATTTCTATAACCAAGGCCGAAAGAATACCCATACTTATCTGTGAATTTACGATAGGATGCTGTGGATGAAAAACCAAGTTTTCGGGTGTAAGGTATCTCCTGGTTTCCGTACATATTCTGATTCAGTATCCATGTGTTGCTCAACCCGAAATCAAGTGAGAAAATGGAGGAATTGCTTTTTTGTCCAATCGAAATTTCAGGCGTTACAAGTAGTGCGATAAGTAGTGCATATATATTCAGATGTTTCATTTTAGGCTCTTTAAAGTCCCTATAGTTAACAAGTTGATGATCATTTTTGTGGCTGCTTTCCTTGCTATCGTTAAGAGTTCGGAAGTTGTGTTCAGGGGATGTTGTATTTCGAACAAAGGAATTATGTAGTTGCTAATCTTAAATCAGCAGATCAGGGGCTACATTTTTATAAGTCGGACAGAAAGACATGCCAAACATAGCCTGGTAAACTTCTTCAAATCTTTTACCAATGCACTATCTGTGTAACTTTAAAGCTTTGGTGCTTGCAAGTTTCAACATATACAAAAAATTTCTTTTGGCCAGGCTTGGAAGAGGGGAGTGCTGCTGCCATGCGCTGTAACTTTCGACCATCCATTCGATGCTTTTACTGCGGGCAACCTGGGTTTGCATGCTGATTTCTTCTAATTTTAACGAGTTTGTTTTCATAGCGTTGATGAGATGAGTGAGTTAATGAAATTCCATTTAGGTTAATACTGATAGGGATGAACGTGAATTTATCCGATTTGGTATCAATATTTTCTTTATTGTTAATTAATGAGTTTTTAAAATGTAATACAAATTAATGAATTTTGTATAACTATATACATAATTCCGAATTATTATTTAGTACAATCGTAAAATTAAATATCAGATATTCAGATGTTTGGATTAGTTTGTGCTAAAAAAGACACTTTTTATGTCAGTGTGAAGGTGTAAAAAAAACAACTTAATCAGACCAGACAGTAAACAATGTTTACATCAGTCGAAAAAACGGATTAATTCTTTAATTGAATTTTACTCCTACAGGTTCAGATTTGCAATATATTCCTTTCAACAAGTTTCGCTGTTATCCAATTGATACTCTATCTGACATTCCTTTGTATACTGGCTTTATATCGAAAAATGTGTGCCGGTAAATAAAGTCGGCAAATCTGTCGTCTTACCGTATCGTTTGATCTTCAAATAAAATCGGGTTTCTATAAACTTCAGATAACAGGATATTCGCTTTGCAGCGAGTCTAATGGTTGTCGACTTGTAAACCTTGCTTTTTCAACCATTTGTGGATTTCGGCTAAAAATGTCTTAATTTTACTAAATGCATGTATAGCTGTTACATTTTTCAAATTCGTGAAATATACTACTGTGAAAGCTTATTACGAAAAAATTTGTAAGGAGTATAATTCGGGAGACGAACTGATGAAAGCAATCGTGTTAAATAGAACTGTGGTTTATTATATCCTGACCCAGGTACTGGTTTTAGGAAATAATACCTATCGAAATGTCGGACTCAAAGAAGGAGCAGATGTAGCAGACCAATTACTTTCCGACACTCTTACGATTTTTCGCAGGCAGGTGAAGAACGATAAAGTCTTACTACGGGTACAAGGTGAGAAAGTTTTTATCAATAAGGAAAACCTTGAATTGTTCGATTATCTTGCCCGGCTGTTTTCGTTGGTAATCGAAACCAGTCGTTACAATATTTTGCACGAAAAGAGCAATGAATTTGAACGGAAATTG
>CAIXAQ010000147.1 GCA_903917425.1 uncultured Bacteroidales bacterium | reverse complement strand
TTCGTGAAGCCGTTACCGTGATACTATCGGAGCAAGTCACCATTTCCCCGAAAAAAAGGTCATCCAACCCAAAATCATTGCCTTGCAGAACCGGAAGAATATCCACAATTTTAATGGTAGCAGTGGTTTGGTAACCAGAATTCCATGTTGTGAAAACCTGTTCCCACTTATTGGCATAATCGGGGGCATTATACAAAGCACCAACCTGGACGCCATTTATCGAAAATTGTATCTGAGCCGGGCTTAAGGAAATCATGGTGCTGATCGAGACACCAAAAGCGTAATCAGTATTGGGTTTGACCGGGATGGTTTGCTGCCAGACCGTCAATGTTGGTCTCGCACCATTGACGATCATAAAATTCCCTGTTCCGCTTGTATGATCCTTACCGGCAAAATACGAATGGAAATAATTGGCATCGGTACCTACAGAATATCCATTATCACCCAGCGGACTTAAGCAATTAACACCATCACAAAAGGTATAGGTAGTATAAAAACCGGTATTCCCAAGTTCAAAACCGGGATTGGTCACCAGGTTATTGGTATAATTTGTAGTCTCCAGGTAATACGTGCGTGTGCTGTCAACGATCACATAAGGGTTCTGCACCGCCGGATTGCTCATGCGGTCAGCCGGAGTCCATTGATAGGAAAGAGCAGTTTTACTATTTAATTCAAAAACACTTCCGCTACATGCATCCGTATCATTCGTTATAATGCATCCCAGGTTGTACTTTCCAAATACCAACAGCCGCTTCACAGAATCAGGATCTGAACAGCTATTGTAATCCTTAAACTGGGAATCAGATGCTTCAAGTTTTATAATAAACAAATGGTTCGCATTTTCGGCGTGAAATGCATGTGGGCTCAAAATGATTTCCCGATCAGCCAGAGCAAATGATTTCGAATAAAGTAAGAATACCCCAATTCCCAGAAAAAAAGAAAACTTCAACACTGACATTTGCCTAAAAACTTTTTCAAAGGTAGTAAACGGGCAAATATGAGAATTAAGAAAATCGAAGAGTAAATGGCTTGAAGCCACATGAGTTACGGAAGTAATTTAAACGATTTATCAGGCTGCCTTTTCGCAGGTTAGTATTTATAAAATTTATTCATTCCACGGTTCAATTTGAGCACTATAATTCAGCTAACTCCAATTCTTCCATGACACTAAATAGATTTCATTTCTACCGTTGGCCAGCATTTGCAATCCATGGCGGTAGAAGATTGGGTGTTAAATACAAATAACTATAATGGTATAGAATAATCCCATTGTCAATTGTCCACTGTCACTTGTCAATTCCTTAGACAACTCTTCCCGGATACACCAACAGAGCTTGCTCCAGGCATTTCACAGCGTTGCGCAGGTCGTCGATTTTAAGCACATAAGCAATCCGCACTTCCGTTTTCCCCAAACCAGGCGTGGCATAGAAACCGGAAGCAGGTGCCAGCATCACAGTCTGGTTCTGGTAATTGAAATCTTCGAGCAGCCATTGGCAGAACCTGTCACTGTCGTCGATCGGTAAACTGATGATAGCATAAAAAGCCCCTTTAGGTTTAGGTGCGAAAACGCCGGGAATTTTG
>CAIXAQ010000146.1 GCA_903917425.1 uncultured Bacteroidales bacterium | reverse complement strand
GTTGATAGGTTGAGAGGTTGAGGGGTTGATAGGTTGATAGGTTGAGGAGTTGCACTCTGATGAACCTAAGCTAATTTTTTGATTAACAACATCTTCGACAGTTACATGGAATCTATAAATTTGGTTTCCTGAAAATTTTTCCAGGATTAAAGGGGTGAACCTCACGCATTTCAAATTATTTTTTCAATCATTTTGTTATTTCTTTAACAATAATGCAAGTTTTTAACTCTATGAGATTAAGATTATTAACTTTGCCACAGTTAAAAATAACGATAAAAAACATATAACTTTATGATTACCAACAACTTTATTGACCGACATAACGGTCCTGATAAAAATGAAACTGAAAAAATGTTAAAGGTAATCGGCGTTGATACGCTCGATCAACTTATTAACGAAACCGTTCCCTCATCAATCAGGTTACCCAAACCGTTAAATCTGCCTGCCGGCCTTAATGAATACGAATATCTCAACCATATTAAAACGCTCGCCTCTAAAAATAAAGTATTCAAAACATACATTGGTATGGGGTATTACAACACAATTACTCCCGGTGTAATTTTAAGGAATATTTTTGAAAACCCGGGCTGGTATACTTCCTACACTCCTTACCAGGCTGAAATTTCGCAAGGCCGCCTTGAGGCTTTGCTCACTTTCCAGACAATGGTTTCGGATCTTACCGGCATGCCATTAGCCAATGCTTCATTACTCGACGAGGCTACTGCAGCCGCCGAAGCGATGATCATGCTGCACAATGCCCGCTCACGCGAAGCAGTAAAAGCAGGAGTGAACACATTTGTCGTAGCGCAAAGTACATTTCCACAAACGATTGCCGTTCTGCAAACCCGGGCAAAACACCTTGGCATCGAAATTGAGATAAAATCGTGCAGTGATTTTGAACCTGCTCCCAATATTTTCGGTTTGTTGCTTCAATACCCCAACCAATTTGGTGAAATTCACGAATACCGGATCCTGGTAAACCGTGCGCACGATAATGGCATTGCGGTTGCTGTTGCAGCTGACCTGCTTAGTCTTGCGCTGCTTTCACCTCCGGGCGAATGGGGAGCAGATGTTGTTGTTGGTTCAACACAGCGCTTTGGCATACCAATGGGGTTTGGTGGCCCGCACGCCGCCTATTTTGCCACAAAGGAAGAGTACAAACGCTTTATCCCAGGCCGTATCATAGGTGTTTCAGTGGATGCACAGGGCAATCGTGCCTTGCGGATGGCTCTGCAAACACGCGAGCAGCACATCAAACGCGAACGTGCCACATCCAACATTTGCACGGCACAGGCTCTGCTTGCAATAATGGCTGGCATGTATGCTGCCTATCATGGTCCGAAAGGAATTCGCAATATAGCACGCCATATCAATATTTTAACAGGAGTTCTGGCTGCTGAAGTTGAGAAATATGGCTATAAACAACTGAATGCCAATTTCTTCGACACACTTCTCATTTCGATTCCGGAAGATGTGAAAATAGAAACCCTTCGTAAACTGGCAACCGAAAGTCACGTTAACTTAAATTACATAGGTGAGGACCAAATCGGAATCAGTATTGACGAAACCACTTCATTGGAGGATATAAATCTTTTACTGCACATTTTCGCTTCTGCTGCAAAAAAACTGTTTGCTGAGTTTGTATGTAATCCTGATGAATGTGGACTTATCCGCACTTTTGCTCCTTCCATGGACAGGCAATCGGATTACCTTACTGAACCTGTTTTTAACAGTTATCATTCGGAAACCGAAATGATGCGTTTCCTCAAAAAACTTGAAAACCGCGACCTGGCTTTAAATCGTAGCATGATACCGCTGGGTTCCTGTACCATGAAACTGAATGCTGTTGCCGAACTTATTCCTTTAAGCTGGCCCGAATTTGGTGATATTCACCCTTTTGCACCTACCGATCAAACCGAAGGATATACTATTCTGATACGTGAATTAGAGAAAGCACTTTGCGAAATTACCGGTTTCAAAGCAGTTTCGATGCAGCCAAACTCAGGCGCATCAGGCGAATACGCAGGATTGCTCGTCATAAAAGCCTATCACGAAAGCCGTGGTGAAGGGCATCGTAACGTTTGCCTCATACCGGCATCAGCCCATGGAACAAATCCTGCAAGTGCTGCTATGGCAGGCATGGAAGTGGTGGTTGTTAAAACCGATCCTAACGGAAATATAGATTTGGCTGACCTGAAGGAAAAAGCTGTTAAACATGCTTCGAATCTGTCGGCTTTAATGGTAACCTACCCATCAACACATGGCGTTTTTGAAGAAAGCATTCTCGAAATAGCAGAAATCATTCACCAAAATGGTGGACAGGTATATATGGATGGCGCCAATATGAACGCCCAGGTCGGACTTACGAATCCGGGGACGATAGGTGCTGATGTATGCCACCTTAACCTGCACAAAACTTTTGCCATTCCTCACGGAGGCGGCGGACCTGGCGTTGGACCGATTGGGGTTGCCGGGCATCTTGTTCCTTTCCTTCCCGGACATCCTGTAATTAAAACCGGTGGTGATCAGGCCATACAAGCTGTGGCTGCTGCTCCTTATGGAAGTGCGCTTGTTTTGCCAATTTCGTATGCTTATATAAAACTACTTGGAGGCCAAGGACTTACTGAAGCCACCAGGTACGCTATACTTACCGCCAATTACATCAAAACCCGCCTTGAAGGTCATTACAAGATTCTGTATACAGGCAGTAAAGACCGAGTAGCTCATGAACTGATCCTTGACTGCAACCAGTTTCTGAAAACTGCCGATGTCGCAGCAATTGATATTGCAAAGCGGCTGATGGATTATGGTTTTCATGCTCCAACGGTGGCTTTCCCTGTGGGTGGCACACTCATGGTCGAGCCAACCGAAAGTGAGCCATTGAGCGAACTCGATCGTTTTATTGATGCCATGATCTCTATCCGCAAAGAGATTGCCGCTATTGAGGATGGCAGCGTTGATAAACACGACAATGTGATACAACATGCACCTCACACCCTGGCCATGGTGACAACTGACAACTGGACTTTACCATACAGCCGTGAAAAAGCTGCTTTCCCGCTTCCCTGCGCCAAAGAAGACAAATATTGGCCGGCTGTAACCCGTATCGACGATGCCTGGGGCGACCGCAATTTGGTTTGCACATGTGCGCCGGTTGAAAGCTATATTAAATAGCAGGATTTGGGGTTTAGGATTTGGACGAATTTGGGTTATATAACAGAAATGGCATTGTAAGACTGCAAGTTGATTCTTTTTGCATGTCTCCTTTCCTCAATTAATGGGCAAATCTGTTAATAATGTGCAAAATTTTGGTAATTTTATGACCTTCTAAAATCGGTGATCGGAAACTGTTTTGAATAAATAAGCTATATGCAAGAAGGACTAATTCCTAATGTTTCGGTTGACTGTGTGGTATTCGGATTTGATTTTACAAATCTGAACGTATTACTAATTGAGAGAAACGTTACTGTTGACGGCATAAAATATGCTGACCTGAAACTTCCTGGCGATCTTATGAGTCTGGATGAGGATCTGGATGCTTCTGCTGCACGCATACTAAAGGAGAACACAGGACTGAGCGATATTTATCTGAAACAATTCAAATCTTTTGGTTCGCCAAACAGGCT
>CAIXAQ010000145.1 GCA_903917425.1 uncultured Bacteroidales bacterium | reverse complement strand
TGAGGGCAGAATTTCATAATAAATCAGGTTTAACTTTATTAAAACAGAAGATTTCAGATTTTTGAAAAAATCAGTTCAGTAACGAATATGCTGTTTGAGATTTTATTCTTCAAGTCGGTTTAAAGTCCCAATCCACTCAAACTTCCGGCAAAGAAAAGTCCAAGTATGGCAGCAAGAACAAGTCCTAAAACCAACCCAATTACTATCATTGCTACAATAATTAAAGCCACATATCCCACAACTTTATCTTTGGGAGTATTTTTAAGTACGGGTATGCCTATTGCCAGTAAATAAATTGCATACAGGCCAAATAGCATTATAAGCATACTCAATGTGGTAGAAAGAAGAAGAAGAATGCCTGCAACCCATTGTGGTGTTGAAGCATACACAGCTAATTGCAGCGAACGCCCGAAGTTTTTCTGCGAACCAAATGATGGAGCCAACATATCAATTACCCATGCCAGCAAATACACGCCGATTACTGCCGATAGCAGTTGTACCAGACCTGTCTGAATACCTGAAGTAATACTCCGGGAGGTATATCCCATATATGAAAAACCAATAATACCGTACTTTATGAAAGCCGATAATGCAGGAACAAGAGCTAAAATAAGTGCATAGCCGCCAATCAGCTTCATGGTATTAGGCTGTTCTCCGGCTATCACCAGCCATTCCTCTTTCGGTTTTGTTAAAATATTGATTACACGCTGAACCAGGTTCGTTTTTCCTGAAATAGCTTCCTGAAAAGCATTTGAAGCTTCTCTCGCCTGTTCATACACAGGTTCCTGCTGTTGGTAATACGTTTGTTGTTGTGGAGCCGGTTGTACCGGAGGCGGAGGTGTAAGAGCAATTGGTGTTCCGCAGGCTGCACAGAATTTGGCTTCCGGTTTCAGCTCTGCTCCGCAATTCGGACAGAATTTCATAAGCAATTTGTTTTTGTGGTTAATGAATATGGGTTATAAATCAAATAATTCCATCAAAAGCAAGTAACTGTTCTACAAGAATAGCAAATATAAACTATTATTAAGCTGAGTGCAAAAAAAATGATTATTAACTTAAACGAATAGCAGGGGCTTCACTTTGTGTGAAACCCCTTACAGAATTCTGTGATTATCTTACCAGATCAAAATCCATCTGCTTTTTCTGCAAATCTATCTTTTTAACCTTGATGCGGATAGGGTCGCCTAAACGGTATGTTTTACCCCAACGTTGCCCGATAATACGGTAGTTTTCTTCATCAAGGTAATAAAAATCGTCATTCATCAGCCTGAGCGAAACCATGCCTTCGCATTTACTTTCGGTAAGTTCAACAAAAATGCCCCATTTGCTCACACCCGAAATCTGCCCGTCGAACTCCTCCCCTATTCTATCCATCAGGTATTCAGCTTGTTTGTATTTTACACTGGCACGTTCGGCTTCCATGGCTTTGCGTTCCATGTCCGACGAATGCTTGCATTTTTCATCGTATTCTTCCTGCGAGGCACTTGGTTTTTCGTCGAGGTACCACTGCAACAAGCGGTGAACCATCAGGTCGGGATAGCGGCGTATGGGCGAAGTAAAGTGGCTGTAGTATTTAAACGAAAGTCCGTAATGACCTATGTTATGAGTCGAATATTCGGCCCGTGCCATGGTGCGAATGGCAATGGTTTCTATCATATTTTCCTCGCCTTTTCCAAGGATCTGATCGAATAAGGAATTAAAGGAAGCGGTAATACTTTTACGGCTGTTAGTTTGAAACCCGTAGCCCAGCTTTTGCAAAAATTCCGAAAAACGTACCAGTTTTTCCGGGTTAGGCTGATCATGGATTCGGTAAACAAATGTTTTAGCTTCACCTTCTTTGTTTTTTCGTGTGGCAATGCGCTCGGCCACCCGGCGGTTTGCCAGCAGCATAAAGTCTTCAATCAGCCAGTTAGCCTCTTTTTGCTCTTTGATCATTACCCCTATGGGTTTGCCTTTTTCGTCGAGCTTAAATTTTACTTCCTGCGACTTAAAGCCTATGGAACCCTTTTTAAATCTGTCTTCTCGTAATTTAGAAGATAAATTATGCAAGGTCATAAGTTCGCTTTTAAAATCACCTTCGGCACCTTCAATAATCACCTGCACTTCCTCGTAAGCATATCTTCTGTCCGATTTTATAACGGTACGTCCAAACCATTCGTTAAGGATTTCTGCTTTCTCGTTCAGTTTGAAAACGGCCGAAAAGCAGAGTTTTTCTTCATCGGGCCTGAGAGAGCATACCAGGTTCGAAAGTTGTTCGGGGAGCATCGGGATGGTACGGTCTACAAGGTATATAGAGGTTCCCCTTTCATAAGCTTCGGTATCAATGGCACTTCCGGGAGTTACATAATGCGAAACATCGGCAATATGCACGCCAACTTCCCAGTTTCCATCGGGCAGTTTCTGAAGTGAAAGGGCATCATCAAAATCCTTTGCATCTACCGGGTCAATGGTACAGGTCCAGATGTTGCGAAAGTCGCGGCGCCTGGCAATTTCAGCAGCAGGTACTTCATTTTTTATTTTCTTTGCCTCAGCTTCGGCAGCTTTGGGGAATTCGAGCGGGAAGTCGAATTCTGCCAGGATGGCATTCATCTCAACATTGTTATCGCCCGGCTGGCCAAGTACATGTATAATTTCGCCAATCGGATTGGTTGCTTTTTCGGGCCACTCGCTGATCAGAGCCACCGCCTTCTGACCGTGTTTTGCTCCTTTAAGCGCATTCAACGGAATGTAGATATCAACACTGATAAGCGGACTATCGGGCACCAGGAATGCAAAACGTTTGGAAACATGCACTATGCCAACAAATTGTTTTTTGGCGCGTTCCACAATTTCCACAATTAAACCTTCCTGCTTTTTGTTTTTCCGTTTTGGGAAGAGGTGCACTTTTACTTTATCGCCGTTAAGAGCATGACCCGTGTTGTTAGCCTCAACAAAAACATCTTCAGGCAGATCGGGACTCATGATGTAGGCCTTGCCTGTGGCTTTCATATCAACGGTTCCCGTCACCGTGTTGGCTTTGGCAATAGCGGTAATGAGTTTGGGGTTCAGTTTATATTTTCCGCGGTTTGTTTCGATCAGCGAACCCTGAATGCAAAGTTGTTCGAGTACCGACCGGATCTGGTCTTTTTCGCGTTTGTCGGTAATTCCTAATTGGGAGGCCGTTTGCCTGAAGTTGAATGCGCTTTCGGAATTCACCGAGAACAGGTTGAAAACCTGGTTGGTAAATTCGTTGCGGGCAATATTTGCCTGCGGATTATTTTTCTTTTTTGTCATTTTTGTTTTATTTATTTCCGGATTATTTTGCCCGGAGAAATATTTTTTTTTGGTGTAGAGACGCGATGCATCGCGTCTCTGTTAATTTTGTTGTTTTTTTTCGTTGTAGAGACACGATGCCTCGCGTCTCAATTGATTTTGTTGTTTTATGCCGTTGTGAGACGCGATGCATCGCGTCTCAATTGATTTTGTTGTTTTATGCCGTTCTGAGACGCGATGCCTCGCGTCTCTATCGTTATTTGTTTTTTGCGCCATTTTGTGCTATTTTGCATCGTTGTGAGACGCGAGGCATCGCGTCTCTACGACGGTGAACGTAAATTATGCAATTTCCCGTCCCGGAATGGCATTTATTAATTTTCGGGTATATTCCGATTTTGGATTCGAATAAACCTCATCGGCATCGCCCATTTCCTGTATTTCACCATTTTTCATCACCATCAGCCGGTCGCTCATATAGCGAACCACAGATAGATCGTGGCTGATGAACAGGTATGTAAGCCCGAATTCTTTTTTCAGATCGTTCAGCAAATTCAAAACCTGGGCCTGAACCGAAACATCCAAGGCCGAAACCGATTCGTCGCAGATAATAAACTCGGGTTCAACGGCGAGTGCGCGTGCAATGCAGATACGCTGCCGTTGCCCGCCCGAAAACTCGTGCGGATACCTGCCGTAATGTGCAGCATCGAGGCCCACTTTTTGCAGTAAGTCAGCCACTTTAGCTTTTCGGGTATTGTCGTTTTCATGCAGTTTGTGAACACGCATAGGTTCGATAATGGCTTCGCCTATGGTAATGCGTGGATTCAAAGAAGAATACGGATCCTGGAAAATGATCTGTAATTTTTTGCGAATGTCGCGCAAATCATTTACATTCAGAGTATTAACCTGTGTGTCCTTGTATATTGTATTTCCCGATGAAGGTTCAACAAGCCGGAGCAGGGTGCGACCAAGTGTCGTCTTTCCGCAACCAGATTCGCCCACCAATCCTAAAGTTTCGCCGGGATATACTTCGAAGGATACATTGCTAACAGCTTTATATTCCTTAAGGGATCTGCCGGCTAAATTACGTTTCAGGGTAAAAACGGTATTAATTCCCTCTGCCCGCAAAATAGGTCTTTCGGAATAAAGTTTCTCATGTTGACGATTCCGCTCTGATTGTGTAACAAATGTATCGCTTTCATTTCCGGTTGTTTCCATGAAATCGGCAATAACTTTAAGCCGGTCAGGACGTTTACCCAGAGGTGGCCTGCATGCAAGTAATCCTTTGGTATACGGGTGTTGCGGATGATTGAAGATTTGTTCGATACTTCCTTTTTCCACAATTTTTCCTTTGTACATTACCAGTACGTTTGATGCAATCTCGGCAATTACATCAAGGTTGTGAGAAATAAATATCAGGCTGATGTTGTGTTTCTTTTGCAATGTCCGCAACAGTTCAAGTATGGTTTTTTGAACGGTTACATCCAATGCCGTAGTGGGTTCGTCGGCAATCAGAATATCGGGATTACAGGCCAGGGCCATGGCGATCATAACACGTTGTTTCTGTCCAC
Organism: uncultured Bacteroidales bacterium; assembly: GCA_903917425.1. Taxonomy (GTDB): domain Bacteria; phylum Bacteroidota; class Bacteroidia; order Bacteroidales; family UBA4417; genus UBA4417. The sequence continues at coordinate 1,335 of CAIXAQ010000145.1, read as the reverse complement.
CCGAAATCTGGTGCGGGTAAGCATCAAATGTCCGCTCGGGATCTGGTAGCATTACTTCCCTGAAAAGGTCAAGCGTGCGTGTACGTGCTTCGCTGAACGAGACCTTTTCGTGTTCCAGGATGTTTTCAATAACCTGCTTACCGCAGCGGTAGGCCGGGTTCAAAGAAGTCATAGGTTCCTGGAAGATCATGGCAATTTTTTTTCCACGCCAATGGCGCATTTCCTTTTCAGGAAACTGTAGTAAATCAAAGTCAGTACCCCCGGTAGTATGAAAACGGATAGAACCATTTGGTACCCTGCCGTTTGGTTTAGGGATCAAACCCATGATAGCAAGTGCTGTAAGCGATTTGCCCGAACCAGACTCACCAACAATGCCCAGGGTGCTTCCTCGCAGCAGTTCGAAAGAAATATGATCAACAGCCGGGATTTCTACTCCATCGTGATTGAAAGAGATACTGAGATCGCTCACAGTAAGTATGGCTTGAGTTGTAATTATATCAGGCTTCAAGAGTTTGGTTTAGTTTTTCTGGATTATACCAATCCTTTTATCAACGCAAGTTGCAGGATGGTGTCAATTATTTCTTTTTCGGTGAAGCGGCTGTGGTTAATCTCAATATCATAAACAAGGTTATCAGGTTTTGCGCCCAAGAGTTTTGTAACAAGCAATTGTCTCTCAGCGTCTCTGCGATGAACATATTCAGTTGCGTACGCCTTGCTAAAATCCATTCGTCTTGCAATTTCAGAAATACGCCATTCTTCCGGTGCTTCGATCCGAATATGCAGCGAGCGCTTAATATCCTTGCAAATGCTGGCTCCTCCCCTGCCAATAATGATCACGTTTCCTTTGTTACCAAACTGCCGTATCACCTCCTGAACGGTTTTCAGAATTTTCTGATCACTCTTATGCGAATGCGACGAAAGAGCATCAACAATCTGATCCATGATACCCCGGTCTTTATCTGTGATCACATGATTCAGCACTGTGGGGTCGAGGTGAAGTTGTTCGGCAGAAGCCTGAAGAATTTCGCGGTTGATATAATTCCATTTCTGGTCTGCTTTATGCGAAAGTTTCCGTTTGTTTAGTTCTTCGCATAAAGCCCAGGCTATCCGGCGTGCACCGCATCCGGTCTGACGGGAAATGGTTATTACAGGACCTGCTTCATAAACTGACTCTGATGGAACAAAGTCGCCACTTATTCGCTTGTTCATGTATTCAAAAAGCCGGTTTTCCATGGTAGTCTCCTTTCGTTTTTATATGGTTTCAGGGTTTCAGGGTTTCAGAGTTTCAGGGTTTCAGAGTTTCAGGGTTTCAGAGTTTCAGGGTTTCAGGGTTTC
>CAIXAQ010000144.1 GCA_903917425.1 uncultured Bacteroidales bacterium | reverse complement strand
ATGTGATAATGTGCTAATTTAATAATGCGATAATTTGAAAATGCGATAATTTGAAAATGCGGTAATGCGATAATGCGGTAGTGCGATAATGTAAAAATGTGGGAATGTGAAAATGCGGGAATTTGAAAATTATCGACAACCAAAGAAAAAGACCATATCTCGCTTTAACAAATGGCATTACGATAAATAACAGATAAATCATTCAATAACAAACAAATAACTTCATCCTATGACTTCAACAACAACAGCTTTGGATCGTAAAAACTACATCATGTCGCTTTCCATTATAGGGGCATTGTTCTTTATTTTTGGATTCGTAACCTGGCTGAACGGCTCACTCATGCCTTTTCTGCAAACTGCCTGTGAATTAACACCTTTCCAGGCCAGCCTTGTTACGCTTGCTTTTTACTTTGCCTACTTTGTAATGGCGTTGCCTTCGTCGTTCGTACTTAAAAAAATAGGATATAAAAACGGGGTTTTTGTCGGCTTGCTGATAATGGCACTTGGAGCTTTAATTTTTATTCCTGCCGCCTACTCAAGGACATTTGGAGTTTTCCTGGCCGGATTGTTCGTATTAGGAACTGGTTTGGCTCTGCTTCAAACAGCTACGAATCCTTTTATTACCATTATTGGCCCGCGCGAAAGCGCTGCAAAGCGTATGGCAATAATGGGCATATGCAATAAAATGGCCGGGGTTTTCAGCCCCCTGGTTCTCACAGCTCTCATACTGCACGGGATGGAAAAATTCAGCGAAAACAACCTTGCCCTGCTTACCTTCGATCAGAAAGAAGCGCTGCTGAACGAGTTGGCTTCGAGAATTGTGGGCCCGTATACGGCTATGGCTCTCTTACTGGCTTTTTTCGCGGTATTGGTTAAGTTTTCGTCCTTACCAAATGAAATTGATATTGAGCAGGATGATCACGAAACACTGAAAGGATTTGTAAAACAAATTCCGGATGCACTCAAAATCAAGCACTTGCTTCTTGGCATCATCACTTTGTTTGTATATGTTGGTGTAGAAGTGATGGCAGGCGACAGTCTTACCCAATTCGGCCGCTCTTTGCATCTGGACTATGCCCCAAAACTTACTTCTTTTACAATGGCGTTCATGGTTTTTGGCTATTTACTTGGCATAGCGCTTATTCCGCGAGTGATCAGTCAATCGAAAGCATTGGTAATTTCTGCTATACTGGGGGCTTTGTTTGCATTGGGAGCCGCAACTTCATCAGTTACTGACAGCAACCTTTTTTCGACCCTTTTCGGCTGGATTAACACCATCCCGGGCGTAAATGTTCCGTTATTGCCGAATGCCGTTTTCTTTATCACTTTACTGGGGTGGGCTAATGCACTTATGTGGCCGGCCATCTGGCCGCTGGCACTCAACAATCTCGGCAAATACACTAAAATAGGTTCCGCTTTATTGATAATGGGAATAGCCGGAGGTGCCCTGATCCCTCCTACTTACGCGAAACTGGGACAATCCATGGGTTTCCAGCCAGCGTTATGGATCATGGTGCCCATATACCTTTTTATAATTTATTACGCTACCATAGGGCATAAAGTAAAATTCAAAAAGTAAAATTCAAAATTCAAAATTCAAAATTCAAAATTCAAAAAAGTATATGAAGCCAACATTATTAGTGCTTGCTGCCGGAATGGGCAGCCGCTACGGCAGCCTCAAACAAATTGATCCCGTGGGACCATCGGGCGAAACCATCATCGATTACTCCATTTACGATGCCAT
>CAIXAQ010000143.1 GCA_903917425.1 uncultured Bacteroidales bacterium | reverse complement strand
GTTGGCAGATCGTATCCCGAAACAGCCCCCTATAATTCCCTTGTCAGTGAAAAGTATATAATTCAAAACAAGGAGATAAGTGATCCGGGAATTAAAAATATGAATCCTGATTCCGAAATAATTCACGTCCGGCAGGGCTATGTGCGTTGCAACCTTGTTTCTTTGCCAGGAAACTTATTTTTAACCTCCGACCGTGGAATTGAGAAATCACTTCACCATCGTCAACTTGAAACGCTGTATGTTGATCCTTCATGCGTGAGGCTCGATGGATTTGAGCATGGCTTTTTCGGCGGCGCCTGCGGCATGCTCGAAGATACACTATTTATCTGTGGAAGCCTGAACTATGTCAGGGAGAAAGAAAATATCGAGGCTTTTTGCCTCCGCGCCGGGGTTCGAATAAGTGAACTATATGACGGACAACTTTTTGACGCAGGTTCAATAGTTTTTTTAAATAAACCCGGCACTTCGGCTCCGCTCAGTGCACTTTAAACCCTGAAACCCTGCACCTCGGCTACGCTCAGTGCAGGTTAAACGCTGAAATCCTGCACTTCGGCTCCGCTCAGTGCACGTTAAACGCTGAAACTATCTTACCTCGCTTCCATTTCCAAAAGCTTCGGACGGTGAAACAAAGCAGAGTTTTCCTTCGTTATTTTCAGCCATCAGTATCATTCCGTTCGATTCTATGCCTTTCAGGTTCCGTGGCGCGAGATTGGCAAGCAAAACAACTTTTTGCCCGATTACCTGTTCGGGTGTATAATGTTCGGCAATGCCCGACACAACGGTGCGGATATCCATACCGGTATCGACAGTAAGTTTGAGTAGTTTGGCTGTCTTGGCTACTTTTTCCGCTTCGGTTATGGTTCCGATCCTAAGATCAAGTTTTGTGAAATCGTCGTAAGTAATTTCAGGTTTTTGAGGGGCCACAACGCTGTTTTCGGCTGCATTCACGGCTTTGGTGTCGGCAAGCTTTTTGATCTGTGCAGCTATAGTCTCATCTTCAATGCGATCGAAAAGGAAAGCCGGCTGGTTAAGTTTATGGCCGGTTTCCAGCAAGGAACACGATCCTGCATCCTCCCAAGGTTTCAGGCTTGAATTAAGCATTCCCAGCAGTTTCTCAGATGTAAACGGCAAAAAAGGCTCACACAGAATCGACAGGTTTGCGCAAATCTGCAACGAAATATTCAGGTTGGTTTTTACCTTTTCGGGATTTAAAGCGAAATTTTTCCAAGGTTCGGTTTCAGTTAGGTATTTATTACCCAATCGTGCCAGGTTCATCATTTCGTTCAACGCTTCGCGGAAACGGTAATTCTCAATACTTCCGGCAATCCGGGCAGGGAATTCAGTCATTTCGGCCATAGCCTGGCGGTCAGTTTCATTTAGCTCGCCCAAAGCCGGAACTTCACCACCAAAATACTTGTGTGTAAGAACGAGCGTACGGTTTACGAAATTCCCGAATATGTTCAGCAATTCGCTGTTGTTGCGCGTTTGAAAGTCCTTCCAGGTGAAATCGTTGTCCTTGGTTTCGGGCGCATTGGCCGCTAAAGTGTAGCGCAGTACATCTTGCTTATCAGGGAAATCGACAAGGTATTCGTGCAGCCAAACTGCCCAGTTGCGCGAAGTGGAAATTTTATCTCCTTCGAGGTTCAAAAACTCATTGGCAGGCACATTGTCGGGCAAAATATAAGTACCCTCAGCTTTGAGCATGGCCGGGAAAATAATGCAATGGAAGACGATATTGTCCTTCCCTATAAAATGCACCAGTTTGGTATCGGCCGATTTCCAGTAAGGTACCCAATCCTTGCCTGTTTGTGCCGACCAGTCGCGGGTTGCCGAAATATAACCTATAGGAGCATCGAACCATACGTAAAGCACTTTCCCTTCGGCACCTTCGACGGGAACTTTTACTCCCCAGTCGAGGTCGCGGGTAACGGCCCGGGGTTGCAGACCGCTGTCGAGCCACGATTTGCACTGACCGTAAACATTGGTTTTCCAGTCGTCGCGGTGCGATACGAGAATCCATTCCTTTAACCAGGTTTCATATTGATCAAGTGGTAAAAACCAATGTTTTGTTTCCTTCATTACCGGAACATTGCCACTGAGAGCCGATTTTGGGTTTATAAGATCGGTGGCATTGAGTGTTGATCCGCAATTTTCGCACTGATCGCCGTATGCGCGTTCGTTGCCACAGCGTGGACAAGTGCCGGTTATGTAACGATCAGCAAGGAAATGCCGGGCTTCAACATCGTAATACTGTTCGCTTTCCTTTTCAATGAACTGATTGTTATCGTATAACTTCCTGAAAAACTCAGATGCCGTTTCGTGGTGAATAGGTGCAGAGGTACGGCTATATATATCGAAAGAAATGCCCAGTTCGGCGAATGATTTCTTTATCATTCCGTGGTATTTATCCACCACCTGTTGCGGCGTTAAACCTTCCTTACGCGCCCTGATGGTAATAGGAACCCCATGTTCGTCGCTTCCGCCGATAAATAAAACATCGCGTTTGTTTGCACGCAGAAACCGCACATATGTATCAGCCGGAATATAAACACCGGCAAGATGCCCTATATGTATCGGGCCATTTGCATAAGGCAAGGCAGATGTAACGGTATAGCGTTTAAACGCCTTGGTATTCGGATCAGTCATGGTTTTTCCCCTCTTAAAAATAGTGTGCAAAGATACTGAATAGCATATGATTTGGCGAAGGTTTAGTTTAAAATGGAAACAGGAAGATAGAAAGTCCCAAAACCAAAGAGCTAACCTGGACTAGCCAGAACCAAAAAGGAACGCAAAACACATAACGTTAAATTCAGAATAAAAAAGTGAGGGGGCTTGAAATACTTTTACATTTTGTGTTCTATGTATAATGTTTTTGATTCCTTAACGAATATTATGCCAGAAAAAACATCAAATTAAAAGATAAG
>CAIXAQ010000142.1 GCA_903917425.1 uncultured Bacteroidales bacterium | reverse complement strand
TGGGAACAGTTAAATTCACGCATTACTAAGCTTATAACGGCTCCCATATATATTGACGATACTCCCGCACTATCGCTTTTCGAGCTCCGCGCTAAATGTCGCAGGTTAAAAGCCCAATATGATATTGATATGGTAGTGATCGACTATATTCAACTCATGACAGCCGGTGGCGACAAAAAAGGCGGAGGTAACCGTGAACAGGAAATATCAGCGATTTCGCGTTCATTAAAAAGTCTGGCAAAGGAACTGAATATTCCTGTCATTGCACTTTCGCAGCTCAACCGGTCGGTCGAAACACGGAGTACTGCCCAGGGAAGCAAAAAGCCACAACTTTCTGACCTTAGGGAATCGGGAGCTATTGAGCAGGACGCCGACCTTGTGCTTTTTATCTACCGGCCTGAGTATTACAAAATTATGGAAGACGAAGAGGGAAACACCACCGAAGGCAAAGCGCAGATTATTATAGCAAAGCATAGGAATGGAGCTACTGATGAAGTCTGGTTGCAATTTATCAGCAGGTTTGCTCGTTTTCAAAACCTGGCCGGCATGGGCCATAACAGTCTGGATTCCTCTCTGTCGCCTAATACCGGATTCGATCAGTCAGGCACCAATACAGTAATTATGCAGTCGCGTTTAAATAACATGACCGACGAAACTGATCTTGGGACTGCCGATTTTTAAGTAATTAATGATCTGGGATACAATCAAATCCTGAATTTCAGGAAGTAATCCCACTAAAGAAATTGATGTTCCTATCAAGCATAAAAGTAGGTTGATTCACAATTTCAATATTACAATAATGTAATTCAACTTTTCTATAATTGAATTGTTATTTCTACATACCTGTTGCTGAATTAATTAAAAGAAAAGTCTTAGTTATTTAAACGGAAATTTATAAAAATGAAGCGTAGTGTCATTCTGGTAGTGCTTTTTCTATTAATGATAAGGGTTCAGGCTGCTTATCTCCTGATTCCAATGGATCAGTCGCAGAAAAACCATCTCAAAGCCTATGGAATCGCCTATTGGGTTCTGCAGCAGGATGTTGAAGTTAGCTGGCTGCTTAATTACCGGGGAGGATCCTTTATGGTAAAATATGTGAAAGCCATTGAAAATGAATGTTTTATCCGTGGAGTAAGCTGTGAGGTAATCGCCGATGCACAATCAACAGCCATTTTGCAGGAAATTGCAGATCCGGAGGTTAATATGGACGAAGTGAAGCTGAACAAGGCTCCCAAAATTGCAGTTTATTCTCCCAAAAATAAACTTCCTTGGGATGACGCTGTTACCCTTGCACTTACTTATGCCGAAATCCCTTATGAAACTGTTTATGATGAAGAACTGATTTCGGGAGTGCTTCCCTTATACGATTGGCTGCATCTTCATCATGAGGACTTTACCGGACAATATGGGAAATTCTGGGCAGCCTACCGTAATGCATCATGGTACAGAGAAGATGTACGTACAAATGAAGAAATGGCAGCAAAATTAGGATTTGCAAAGGTGTCGGAAATGAAACGTGCGGTTGCTTTGAAAATCCGTGAATTTGTTGCCGGAGGAGGATATTTATTTGCTATGTGTTCAGCTCCTGATAGTTATGATATTGCCTTAGCTGCTGATGCAGTGGATATCTGTGATGTAATGTTCGATGGGGATGCTATGGATGCGAATGCTCAATCGAAATTAAATTATGATAATTGTTTCGCTTTTAAGAATTTTAAACTGGTAACCAATCCTTACGAATACGAAATATCATCCATTGATGTAAATACCCAGCGGAAAGTTACAGAAAATAATGATTTTTTCACTCTTTTTGATTTTTCGGCCAAATGGGATCCTGTTCCTACTATGCTGTGCCAAAATCATATGCAGGTAATCAAAGGTTTCCGGGGGCAAACCACGGCTTTTGAGAAAAGTGTTGTAAAAGCTGAAGTAATTGTAATGGGCGAAAACAAAGCTCTGGATGAGGCCCGCTATATTCACGGTGATTTTGGCAAAGGAACCTGGACCTTTTATGGCGGCCATGATCCCGAAGATTATGAACATAGGGTAGGTGACCCGCCCACCGACCTGAATCTTTTTCCTAATTCCCCCGGTTACCGCCTGATATTAAATAATGTATTGTTCCCTGCGGCCAAGAAGAAAAAACAGAAGACATAAGTGTTTTTAGCATAAAGCAATATGTAAGGGTCTTCAAAATTTAAGAAATACTATTTTCAACTGGTTTATCAATGAATTCGTTGGCATACACTGAGTTGCTTTTTGGTAAAAGGCGGTTCTGGTAGTAATTCTCTTTGACGGTAACAATTAAAAAAAGGTTAAAATTGAAATGGTTTCCATTATTATTGTTATTTTTATATTTGAAAATCAGATAATTACAAGTTAATGTAAAAATATTTTTAAAAATATTCCATTCTTTGTGTCAACTTAACACTAACTTCATTATTTTTACCTTTTCAGAAACAGCATTTCCGTACTTGGTAGAACTCTATAATTTTACTTCTTGCTGATAGAAAAAACAGTATCTGAAAATTGGTTTAAGAATGCGATCCTTAATAGATTGCAAATAACTAAGTTGACCTTTAGTACCTGATAATCACCAATAATTCACCTTTTTAACGAATCATTATGGAACAAAAAAACGCAAAATACGGTCTGGGAATGACTGTAATCGGATCCATCTTTTTCATTTTTGGATTTGCTACTACCTTTATTATCACCTTAAGTGGCCAGGTAAAGGATATTTTCATGTTAACTGAGTTTAAAGCTCAGTTATTGAGTTTCTCATTCTTTATTACTTACTTTT
>CAIXAQ010000141.1 GCA_903917425.1 uncultured Bacteroidales bacterium | reverse complement strand
TAAAACATAAATCTGATTATTACAGATTGCTGCAAGACGTGCGGGAAAAGAATTCATGGGAAGAATGGATCTTATTTATAATAAACGGAATTGAAATTACATCAAGAGAAACAATAGATTTGATAATTAAAATCCGAGAATTGATGATGTCTTACAAATATAGATTGCGAGACTATTATAAGTTTTATAGTCAGGATTTATTAAATAATTTGTTCAAACACCCATACACGAAAATTGAATTTGTAGTAAACGACCTGAAAGTTTCAAGATTAACTGCGGCTAATTATTTAAATAAATTAGCTAAGGATGGTTTGTTAAAGAAAGCTAAACTTGGTACAGGGAATTACTATATAAATGAACCTTTATTTGAATTGTTATCAAAGCGATAAACGCACTGGTGGTAAAAGCAGCTAATCCCAAGCCAGGTTATGGTGCCCGCCCTGCACGAATGTGAAAATTCAAGCAGTGAAATACACGGGAAATTCGGAGGTAATCTCCCAGCCTGCGGCTAGCTGAGGAAAGTTGCCGCTGTGTTGTATGCTTATATGAAGCCGGTGGGGGAGGAAATGGAAAATGGTTCACTTGGGCAGGCTCAGTGTAAAAATGGATAATGGTTAATCGTTATTGGTTAATCGTTTTTCGTTATGGGTGAATGTAATAGGGCTTTAGCGGGAATAACGTTTTTTAAGGCTATCATTCGAAGGGTTGGAAAAACCGCTTTGAGGATGTGGGCTAAGAAAATAGGAAAGCGGAAATATCGTTACGCCCAATTATCTGAACAATAAATTCGAAAATTCGAATGTCAGTAAGATTTTCATCCGCACCTACATGAAAACAAGAAGGGCACAACTTTGATCTATACTTATCCTACTAACTTTGCAATTAATATTAAAAATTACAACGATGAGCACTCGACTGGATAATCTGAGATTGAATTATAAGATATGGCTGGAAAGCTCGGACCGGGAAGGGATTTTAGGGGATAAAAAATGCGAATTGCTTAGGGCAATAGAAGAAACCGGTTCTCTTAATGATGCCATGAAAAAATTGAATCTAACCTATCGGAAAACCTGGGATAACCTGCGAAAAATTGAACGGGAATTAGGCTTCCCACTTATAAAACCTACCCGTGGTGGTGCTGATGGAGGAAATACAGTTTTAACGATTGAAGGAAAAATTATTATACAGGCTTTTGAAAAATTCCATTCAGAATATGACCAGATTATCCAACAGGGATTTGAAAAGATACTTAATGAATTGAAGCAGGAGATAAAATAAAAAGAAATACTATTTGTGAACTCAGGGTATAATTAAATTGATACTTTTGCACACCGAATTGCAAAATAATGCAATTCGATAAATTTTAAGACTTTACTTCTTATGAATAATGCTATCTACAATTTCCCACTCCCGGCTAACGAACCTGTATTAGAATACAAAAAGGACAGCCCTGAACGAAAACAACTGGAGGCCGAAATACAAAGGCAAATCCTTAATCCTATCGAAATTCCGCTGATAATCGGGGGCAAAGAAGTGAGAACCAGCCAAACAGGACAAGTTTGTATGCCTCATAATCACTCCCATGTATTAGCAACCTACTACAAAGCGACTGAAAAAGAAGTTCAACTGGCAATTGATGCCTCTATGGAGGCTCATCGGATCTGGTCTGATCTTTCGTGGACGGTACGCGCATCCATTTTGTTAAAAGCCGCTGAGTTGATTTCGGGAAAATATAGGGCTGTGATGAATGCAGCTACTATGTTAGGCCAGAGTAAAAACATTTACCAGGCTGAAATAGATTCGGTGTGTGAAACAATTGATTTTTTGAAGTTTAACGCCTATTTTGTTTCCCAGATATATGAAATGCAACCCCGGTCGGCTTTTAACCAGTTGAACAAAATGGAGTTCCGGCCGTTGGAAGGATTTGTATTTACGGTAAGTCCTTTCAATTTTACATCAATTGCTTCTAACCTTAATATGGCTCCTGTTATGATGGGAAATACTACGGTATGGAAGCCTGCAACTACCTCTTTGTTGTCAAACTATTACCTGATGAAAATATTCCAGGAGGCAGGACTTCCTGACGGAGTTATCAATTTTGTACCAGGCAGTGGTGCTTTAATTGGTAAGGTAGCGCTTGCATCGCCCGACCTGGCTGGCATTCATTTTACCGGATCGAACCAAACATTTAATTACCTCTGGAAAGAGGTAGCCATGCAATTGCCACATTATAAATCGTACCCGAGGTTAATAGGTGAAACAGGTGGGAAAAATTTCATTTTTGTTCATCCGACAGCGGAACCAAAGGAGGTCGCCGTAAATGCTTATCGTGGTGCGTTTGAATACCAGGGGCAAAAATGTTCGGCAGTATCACGAATGTATGTACCTGTTTCGCTGTGGCCGGAAGTAAAGGCAGAGTTAATCAGAATAAGTGCTGATGCTGAAATGGGTGATGTTCTTGATCCTATCAATTTTATAAATGCAGTGATCGATGAAGGATCGTACGATAACTGTATGAGTTATATAAATTACGCTAAAGAATCGGCAGAAGCTGAAATAATTGCCGGAGGAAAAGGTGATAAAAGTGTTGGTTATTTTGTTGAACCAACCATCATTGTTACAACCAATCCAAAATTCAAATCGATGGAGGAAGAGATATTTGGACCTGTGCTGACTATTTTCGTTTATGAGGATAATAAACTGCAGGAAACAATTGAACTCTGTAACACAACCTCACCTTACGGACTTACCGGAGCCGTTTTTGCCCGCGACAGGGTAGCTGCATCAACCATGTGTGAACAACTCAGGTATGCAGCCGGTAATTTTTATATCAACGACAAACCAACCGGGGCCATAGTTGGGTTACAACCTTTTGGCGGATCGAGGGCATCGGGAACTAATGATAAAGCCGGTGGAGAATTTAACCTAATTCGGTGGATAAGTCCAAGAACTATAAAAGAAACTTTTCAGCCAGCCACAGAATACCGGTATGGCTATATGATAGAATAAGAATTATGGTCCTACCACGAATTGAATGAAATTTAGTTTTAAGGGGCCGGAAGACCGAAGTCAGAAGACAGAAGTGTCCGTAAAATTGAAAAGTACTAACTACGAATAGGAACCTGGTCAGATAAAGGTAATTTTCATTCAACCTGCTACTTGTAATGCAGAGTATAATTCAGGTAGCTTCCAACTCCCGGATTCAGACTTCCGGCAAGAAATTTTTGCCCACTAAAAT
>CAIXAQ010000140.1 GCA_903917425.1 uncultured Bacteroidales bacterium | reverse complement strand
TTGAAGAAGCTGAATCGGAAATCACCGAAATGCTTGTCAACCGGAAATTCGGTAATGCATCAGCAAAAGTTGTGATTGAGGAATTTCTGGATGGAATCGAGCTATCGGCATTTGCAATCACCAATGGCAGAGAATACCTGGTATTGCCCGAAGCAAAGGATTATAAACGCATCGGCGAAGGCGACACCGGCCCCAACACAGGCGGAATGGGCTCCATTTCACCGGTTCCGTTCGCTGACAAAGAATTTATGCTGAAAGTCGAAAACCGTATCATTAAACCTACGGTTGAAGGATTGCGAAAAGATGGAATCCCTTTCCAGGGATTTCTGTTTTTCGGTTTGATGAATGTAAAAGGCGATCCTTATGTAATAGAATATAATGTTCGTCTGGGCGATCCTGAAACGGAATCAATTTTGCCCCGGATAAAGAATGACCTGCTCGAAATATTCCTGGCAACGGCCCTTGGCGGACTTTCGGACATTAAACTTGAAACCGACGAGCGTACAGCCGCATGTGTGATGATAGTATCGGGGGGTTATCCTGGAAATTATGAAAAAGATAAGGTAATTTCGGGTCTTGAAGCGGCTACTAAAAGTCTTGTCTTTCACGCGGGAACGAGCGTAAATCCTGATTCGGTTGTTACTTCGGGGGGCCGCGTTATAGCTGTTACATCGCTTGCCGCCGATATTTCATCAGCGGTTGCTCAATCCCTCGAATCGGCTTCACAAATCAGCTTTGAAAATTCATTTTTTCGCAAGGACATCGGAACAGACCTCATCTGAAACACATATTATTAAAAAAGACTGCTGATGCTCAGATGGATTTCAAAATCGGGAACGTTTATACAGTTTGCAATTTATGCAATTCTCCTGCTGGGATTGTGGATACCGGCTTTTGTACATCCGGTTCTTCCTGTTATCACTCCTGCTGATGGACCTTTGTATTCCCTTCTGGCATCCTGGGTATTACAATACCCTGCAGTTTCGGTTGCCATTGCATTAATCCTGGTTGTAGTTCAATCGGTAGTTCTGTTTTACCTGTTTCAGTCCAATGGATTTTTTGGCCGGAGTAATTTTCTTCCTGCTATAATTGTCCTGCTTGCTTATAGCTGGAATGGGAACTTCCAGGCCATGCATGCTTTATTACCTGCCGGCATTTTTATCATCCTTGCTCTGAATTCCATTTTGAATATGTACGGCCGACAAGCCGCGTACCACCAGATTTTTGGTGCAGCATTTTCGCTAAGTATTGCCTCGCTGTTTTACATTCCATTGACTTACTTCCTGTTACTGCTGTGGTTCACCTTGATAACCTACCGTGTTTCGTCGTGGCGTGAGTACGCAATCTCGATAATCGGATACATACTGCCATTTATTTATTACATAAGCTGGTTATACTGGGATGACAAGCTGATCATGGGTTTAAATCAGATATCCGGTTCAATATTCCGTTTCACTTTGCCCGAACCGCTTTCGAAGGTTAACTTGATTTGGCTGACAGTTTCAGCATGCATTATTTTGATTGCTATGGTGGCTGTGCTGAATATCATGGGGGACAAACTGATCAGCCTTCGTCGCAGAGCATGGGTATTATTTAATTTCAGCTTCATTGGTTTAATCGTAGTGCTTTTAACCGGCTGGCCGATGCTTTCGATCAATTACCTGTTTGTGATCCCTGCCTCGTTTTTCATCACGGGAAGCCTCACTTTGATCAAAAGACCATTCTGGTTCGAGATACTCGCAATAAGTTATTTCCTGCTTTTTATCGGGGTGCGGGTGTATATGGTTATACAGTAATTGCGAACAACCGTTTTTCAACAGTTTAAAGTAGAACTTATCTTAACGATGTTAGGAAATCTGAATATGAGCAGTAATTTAATTGTTTAAAATAAGTACTGTTATACAATTCTATTTTTTAAGAGAACCTTCAACAATTTTCATTTTTGTAACCGTAATTGCTGAAAAAGTGAATTTCATCGATTCGAAAGGAAAATCAAGATCTTCCAATGCTTCCTCAAAGGCCGCAATTCTTGAGAAATCCGGTCCAAATAGCACTATTAATGAAGCATATACTATGTATTGCTGAAATTCTATTTCGTGCAGGCAATCCCTTCCTGAAAACAAAGTATGCAAAGGCAGCAATTTTGATTCAGTAGCCTGAACTTTTACATTTGTATTTTTTTGAATCAGTGATAATAATTTCAAAAGCGGGTAGTCAGGATGTTGCTTCAGGTATTGTCCTAACCTTTTTTCAAACTCGGCGGATCCTTTTTCTTTTTCATCAGAAAAAGTCAACTCGAGAAAAGAAAGAAAAGGGCACTCAGGGTAAGTATCCTTTAATTCAATGATTTTCTGGAATGATTTTTTATTTTCTGAGGGAGAGAGCAGCATAATCGGCATTAATTCAGCCGTTATTAAATCAGCTTTTTCGTATTCGGCATCTGTGAGACCTAATAATTCAACAGGCAAATCTTCACTCCATATTTCCATATCCAGATCCTCCATGAAATTATCATAATATTTTTCCCGTAAATCTACATCCACCAGATCATCAAACAGAACTTCAACTGCTTCAAGAAATAAATCAATTTGTTGTTTGTCCAATTCGCCAAAATCAGCCTTATGTTCTTCAAACATGATGAGGGCCTCAGCATAGCTCATCCGGTCATCCCATTCATCATCGAACTCGTCTTCATCATCTTCATTATCTTTGTACTTAAATGGATCAGAATCCCCTTTTATAAGCGTAAAATAATAATTTCCGCGGCCGGCAGTGCGTTCCAGTTGATTTATAATACGGCTGGTCATCGCTGAATTGTCGTTCGGCCCTTGAAAATAGTGAGGTTTCCCGTGCAACCCGCACTCAATATCAATCAGTTCAACGTCATCGGTATCCTCTTGCAGCATGAACTGCGTAACATCCGTAAAGATTTTATGAGGTTCAAAATCAAAATCACCGGCAAACTCGATGGCAGCGAAAATGATATTGTGCGCCAGAGTATAATCGATCTTAATCAGATCGTTCATCGATTTCATCTCCTCCAATTTGTCGCGATAATCCGGCTCGCTCTTATTGAACATATAGAGGGAATTTTTCAACCCAAGACAATATAAATCAACAAGATATATAGCAAATGTATAATTGCCGTTTGTATGTTTTCGGGTAACCATCACATTAGCTATTCCGCTTTCTTTCCAATCGCTGTTTACCAGGCATTCGTGAATTGGGAGGCTTCTTGCCTTAGTTCGGATGTAGTTTTCGGGGCTTAACATCTGAACCGTTTTGACTTTCTTTGCCATTTAGTAAGTTTATTTTTCTGATTTACAAAAGTAAAAACGTTAGCCGAAAGAAACGACAACTTGTTAATAATTTATCTCATGGTAAGCGATTCACGTTACCCGGTATTTACTTCCGGGTACTCCAAAAAAGAAATAAGTTATACTGATTTTCGGCATAAATCGTTTTACCTGCAAATCACAAGTTTCCCGGCAGTAACTCCTTTTTTTGTTTGTACCGAAACCAGGTAAATCCCATTAGCCAGGCCCGAAACATCAATCAGTTTCGGAAATTCCGTATCCATAAAACACCTTACAATTTGCCCTTCCATTCCCCGAATAAGCAAGGTTTCCTTATTATTTGGCAAATCGTTGCTTATCGCAATCATGACTTCAGTACAGGCCGGATTGGGAAAAATTGAAAGAGTGGCATTTGATGTTGGTGTTTGCTCGCCCAAACCAAATATTTTATCCGGTTTCCCATAAAACAAACCTATTCCGCCCGAATAATTGCCAACCAGCATATCCGTGAGGGTATCGTCATTCAGATTACCAATGCAAACACCACTTCGCCAGCCTTCCTTAATGCCGGGAATAGTTCCCAGCAGCCGGAAATTACCGTTCAAATCAGCGTTAATCTGGTCATACACAAAAATATCGCCAAATTCAGAACCTGCAAAAAGAAGCATTTCACCTTGTTTGTCTTTATAGAAGCAAGGAACACTGTATCCGTAATTCGACAGTTGGGTATTGGTAACATCAACACCACCAAGCATTTCGGATGTTTTTATAAATGATGCATCATTTGCCGAACCGGTATTTTTATAATAGCTCAAAGTCCCGTTTCGTTTGCCACACACAATATCGATAAGTCCATCCTGATCCAGATCAATAAGTTGGGGAGCCGTAAAATCGCCGGCATCAATGGATTGCCATTCCGTATCAATAAGTTTAAAAACAGGGGTCTGGCCTGCAGTCGCAGTATTTTCGCAATAAACCAACCTGCCCGCTGAGTTTCCGCAAATCAGGTCTAAATCACCATCGCCATCCATATCTGCAACGGAAGGAATCAGCGATTGCATTTTTAGCGAATCGAGATGAGCCACATTGCGGTCAACGAGCCGAAACACAGGTTTAGTCAAAGTTCCGGTATTTAACAACAGGGCAACTTTTGCTGTAAAAGTGCACTGCAAACCGTTTGCCGGAGTATAAATGCATGTATCGGAATATCCGTAATTCCCGACCAAAAGATCCATCAGTCCATCCTTATTATAATCAAAAAAAACGGGATAAGCACCCGAACCTAAATCAAGCATCTGGTCCTGCAAAAAACTTTTAGAAACCAAACTATAAGAGGGCTGAGCCGTTGTGCCATTGTTAAGATACAAACTCGAACTTTCGTAATTTTTCCCTTTAGTCAGCGATGGATCGAAAGGTGAAACCAGCAAATCTTTTTGTCCGTCATTGTTCACATCGGCAAGCATGGCAGCCGGAAAAGTGTTCATTGCTACCGGGTTAACTGAATTCGGAAAATCATTGGTCTGTGAAGTCATTTTTGCATCCGAAAGGGTTCCTCCGTTGGTAAGATGCACCAGTGAACTGAAATCAACATCCCCTATTGTAAGATCTGGCAGCCCGTCAGCATTCAGATCATTCACCAAAAGTGTTGAACCTGTATGCTTGGGGTCATCCGAATGCGAACCATTTATTTGTTTATACAGCCCGGGAGAGGAACAGGTATCGAGAATAATTTTATTATCCTCGTTGCCTTCTGCAAAATGGCCCCAGCAGGATGATGATTTTTCGAAAGTGAGTGAGTCAGGTATCCCAAACCGTTCCATTGAGGTATTCTGATGCCATTCAACGAACGAACCCAGGCCCCAGAATGTCAGCACATCATAATCTCCGTCGTGATCAATATCGGCAATGGCTGGATAATCGGCATAGGTAACCAGTATGTTGGTAAGTGTGCTTCCTTGCCGCGAAAGCAAAAAAGGTTGAGTAACCTGGGTGAATTTCAGCGTTTTATCCGAATCATTCCGATACACTTTTATGCCGCCAGTTGTGTAGGTGAAAATATCGTTTTTGCCATCGTGATTGTAATCAAGTGCCTGTATCCATTGTTCAAGCAACGGTAACTTTTCGACAAATTCAGGCGAAAACCGAAACTTTAATGGCGAAACGTTGACTACAATAAATGGCAATACCCGGTTTCCGTGCCTGTCGAATACCAGGAGGTCGTCGATCCCGTCGAGATTGATATCCAGATTGGCAAACTGGCAACTGTTCATTCCACCAGCAAAGGGATACAGCAAGGTATCTGAATCTTCATTGATAAGCAAAACACTGTCGATTCGGTTAAAGTCGTGAATAGCCGATAATTGGGAAAATGCTTTAAAGCTATTCCCGGTAATAACAAAAAATAACAGAACAATAATACTTTTGAAATTTACCACTTTATAAAAAGTACTATTTAAATTATTTTGAATGAATTTATAAATCTCCGGCACCCTTCTTTCACCATCCCACATCTGACATCAAATATCCAACATCCCACATCCGACAAGAT
>CAIXAQ010000139.1 GCA_903917425.1 uncultured Bacteroidales bacterium | reverse complement strand
TTCAATTTTATTCGGTTCGTTTAATTCTTCTTTTATAAAAAAGAAATGAAGCCAAAAGTAAGAAAACAGAAGCGTTGTTTAATAAACACTACTAAAGGTAACTTCTGTTTTCGTATATCTGGCTTCTTTTAATGTTATTTGTTATGATTCCAGGTTTGAATAGTTGTTCCGTATATCAGCACAAATTGCAATCCCTGTCACCTGGAAACAACCTAAAACTCCACTTTTGGTGCATTTTCGGCACCTGCCTGGGCTTCGAAATAGGGTTTCTTCGAAAATCCAAACATGCCGGCCAGTATATTGGTTGGAAAACTGCGTAAAGATGAATTGAAAATCTGAACCGACTCGTTAAAATTGCGTCTCTCGACATTAATCCGGTTTTCAGTCCCTTCCAGTTGTGCCTGTAATTGCAGGAAGTTCTGGTTGGCTTTCAGATCCGGATATTTTTCAACAACAACCATCAGTTTGCTTAATGATGATCCTAAGGCGTCCTGGGTCTTCTGAAACTGGGCCAGTGTATTGGCATCAAGCTTTGCAGGGTCAACATTTATGTTTGTCTTAGTGGCATTTGCACGTTGCTCAATCACTTTTATGAGCGTTTCCTGTTCGAATTTGGCATAGCCTTTAACAGTGCTAACCAGGTTTGGAATAAGGTCGGTCCTGCGCTGGTATGCACCCTGCACATCGGCCCATTTTTTATTCACGTTTTCTTCCGAAGTCACAAGGCCGTTGTAGGTGCCTTTAAGAGACGAAAAAACAATTACAACCAGAAGTATAATTCCGCCAATAATAATCCATGATTTTTTCATTTTCTGCTATTTTTAGTAGATTAGATTTATTTTTATTCAATCAAATTTAGTATTTTACTGAATGATATCCACACTTCGTTTAATAAACCCGGTTAAAGCTTCACCTTTCAGAAGGTTTTGCGAAAGCAAAGCAAGATCTATTAACTGTTTGATCATTTTCACTTTTACTTCCTGGTCTTCGGTTTCGAGCAAATGACCCATTAGTTTGTGGTTGGAGTTGAGAACCAGGTTGTAACTATCGGGCATGTTTCCCATGAACGAAAATTGGCCGCCGCCGCCCATGGCCGACATATCTTTCATTCGACGCATGAACTCAGGCTGGGTTACAGTAACGGGGATATCATTTTCGCCCAGGTTTTCGACAGAAATGTGATAGGTAGTCTTATTTACCTGTTGTTCAAACATTTCGGTAAGTTGTTTGGTTTGCTCTTCGCTGAGACGAGAAGGCAATGCATCCGCTTTTTTAATCAGTTTGTCGGCAACTTCAGCGTCAACGCGCACAAAATGACTTTTCTCGAATTTCTGCTCGAGCGTGTTAACAAAATGGTTGTCGATAGGACCATCCAGCATCAAGACATCATATCCGCGTTCACGGGCATTTTGAACGTAACTGTGCTGGTCTTCCAGGTTTGAAGTGTAGATGAAAATTAAGTTTCCATCTTTATCAGTCTGATTATCTTTGATCAGATTTTTGTATTCGTCGAACGTAAAGTATTTGTTTTCGGTGTTTTTCAGCAGGCAGAATTTCTCGGCACGATCGTAGAATTTGGCTTCCGAAACAATTCCATATTCAATGAACACCTTGATATCATCCCACTTTTTTTCAAATTCCTCGCGGTTATTTTTGAATATATCTTCCAGTTTATCAGCCACTTTCTTCATAATATGGCCTGAAATTTTCTTCACATTCGAATCGCTTTGCAGGTAACTGCGCGACACATTGAGGGGAATATCAGGTGAATCGATAACGCCGTGCAGCAAAGTAAGAAAATCAGGAACTATACCCTCGACCGAATCTGTTACGAAAACCTGGTTACAATACAGCTGGATTTTATCGCGCTGCATTTCAAAGTTTTTCTTCACTTTCGGGAAGAACAGGATTCCGGTTAGATTAAAAGGATAATCAACGTTGAGGTGGATATTGAACAAAGGATCCTCAAAAGTCATTGGGTATAACTCCCGATAGAAACTTTTGTAATCTTCATCCTTGAGATCAGCAGGTCTTTGCTTCCACAACGGATTTGAATTGTTGATTATACGTGGTTTTTCAACCTCGATTTCTTTAGGTTCGCCTTTTTCGTCCTTTTCGGTTTCGGAAGGAACCCATGATTTTTCGTTCCCGAAACGGATAGGAACCGGCAGGAATTTGCAATATTTATTCAGTAATTCGAGGATGCGGTGTTCTTCGAGGAACTCATTGGATTCTTCGTTGATGTAAAGGACTATTTCGGTTCCGCGATCCGATTTTTCAATTTCGTTGATTGTATATTCGGGCGAACCGTCACATTCCCACTGTACAGCCTTTGTACCAGCGCCTTTTTTGTATGTTTTTGTTTTTATTTCAACTTTATCGGAAACCATGAACGAAGAGTAAAATCCAAGTCCGAAGTGGCCAATCAGCCCGCCTTGTTCTACTTCCGTTTTGTTTTTAAATTTCTTTACAAATTCTTCGGCGCCCGAAAAAGCGATCTGGTTGATGTATTTTTCGATTTCCTCCGACGTCATACCGATACCACGGTCCTTCACGGTAAGGGTTTTGTTCTCTTTATCAATGCTTACTTCAATTGTCAGGTCACCGTGCTCGTCTTTGAATTTATCAAGTGCCGAGAGTGTTTTCAGCTTGGTAGTTGCATCAACTGCATTGGCGATAAGTTCGCGGAGGAATATTTCGTGATCCGAATACAGGAATTTTTTAATAATGGGGAAAATGTTCTCAGTCTGAACGTTGATTTTACCGGTCTGCATAGTTTTTACTGTTTTATTAATTATGTTGTTGCGAATAGCAAAGCATGTGCCATTAGGAAATGCCTGTCAATTTGGCACTGCGTTATCTGGTAAAAAAACAACAAATAACAAAAAGCCCCGAAAAATCCGGGGCTTTTTGCGTAATTCTATAGGTCGAAGGTTATTATTTCTTCTCTGCTAATTTCAGTTTATTAGCCTGGCGCCTTTTCTGCCACATGATAAGGTCGTAAGCAATAGGTGTAGCGTTCAGAATGGATGAATATGTTCCGACTGCAACCCCCAGTAAAAGGGCAAATGTGAATCCCCTGATTACTTCACCGCCAAAAAGGAACATGGCAAGCAAAACCATAAAGGTAATACCTGATGTATTCAGTGTACGGCTTAAAGTACTGTTGATAGCTGCATCCATTGTTTCCTGCAGGTTCCGTTTCGGATAAAGAGTAGTGTACTCACGAATACGGTCGAAGATGATTACGGAGTCCATAATCGAATATCCAATAATGGTTAGGATAGCAGCAATGAAATGCTGGTCCACATCAAGACTGAATGGTAAAAATCCGTGAAGCAGTGAGAAGAATGTAATAACAATGAACGTATCATGGAAAAGTGAAACCACAGCGCCAACGCCCCATTGCCATTTACGGAAACGCAATAGAATGTATGCAAATACAATAAGCAAAGTAAAGAATACAGCATAGTATGCTTTTACAAGTAAACTGTAAGCAATAGTAGGTTGCACCTTTTGTGAGCTCATTCTCCCCAAAGCTTTTTTATCGCTATGGGCAAGGAAATCTGTCTGGCTAATATTGGTCTTATATAAGGATTTAAGCCCGGTATAGAGTTTTGCTTCTACAATTGAATCCACTTTTAGTGATGCATCATCAATCATGAATGAAGTAGTAATCTTCACCTGGTTATTTTTACCGAAAGTCTTTACTTCCGGTTCCTGTCCATACTGTGCCAATAAAGCCTGACGAACATTGTCGGTACGTACATCCTGGTCAAAACGAACTACATAAGTACGCCCGCCTTCAAAATCGATACCATAGCTAAGGCCCCTGGTTAATAGGGATACTATACCAATAACTACCAACGCACCTGAAATTATGTAGAATACTTTTCTTAGCCCGATAAAGTCAATTTTGGTGTGGGTAAGAATATTTTCGGTAAAACGGTTCCAAAGTGAAATTTTTATGTTCCTGTCCTGAAGACCAATAAAAATGATGTGTGTGATAAAGATTGCACAGAACATGGAGCTAAGAATACCAATGATAAGAGTAGTTGCAAATCCTTGTACTGGTCCCGAACCAAAAGTGTACAAAACGATACCAGTTAAGAGAGTAATAACGTTACTGTCGACAATTGCTGAGAGCGCATGCTTATATCCATCATCAATGGCAAGTCGTAAGCCTTTTCCTGCCCGGAGTTCCTCCCTGATACGTTCATTAATAATTACATTTTTATCAACGTCCATACCCAGAGTAAGCACAATACCGGCAATACCAGGCAGTGTCAAAACAGCACCAATCGAAGCCAGAACTCCAAATACAAAGAACATGTTAACCAGAAGGGCAACATTTGCTACCATTCCTGCCCTGTTGTAGTAGAATATCATGTATAACAATGTAAGCGCAAAAGCCACAATAAATGACCATAAACCGGCATTAATGGCTTCTTTACCAAGTGTTGGTCCAACAACTGCTTCTTCGACGATATGCGCAGGAGCAGGGAGTTTACCGGCTTTCAGCACGTTGGCAAGGTCTTGTCCCTCTTCAACAGAAAAGTTACCTGAGATGGATGAGCGTCCGTTAGGAATTTCATCATTTACATTTGGAGCTGAATAAACATAACCGTCAAGAACAATGGCAACCTGTTTCCCAACATTATCCCTTGTGAGGTTCTTCCATATTTTAGCACCTGTTGTGTTCATTCCCATCGATACTTCAACACGACCGTTCTGATCATAATCCTGGCGTGCATCAACAATAACATCACCAAAAAGTGCTGCCGTATTTTCGCGGTTTGTAGATTTCAGCGCCATCAGTTCAAGAACTTCAGGAGCTTCTTTCTCAGGTTTAACCGACCATGCAAGCAGGCAATTGCGGGGGAACATACCTCTTACCTTAGCTAACATCCCGTTAATCCGTGCTGTGTCTTTTATGGCAGCATATCCTACCGTTGCACGGTTAGTAGCAAACATCTGACCTTTATCCTGTTGGTATGCCGGTTGGAGATAGGAGAAGAGTGGATTTTCTTTCCTGTATTTTTCAATTTGTTTATCTTTCCCGGCTGAGGTTGTATCTTGTTTGAGCTTTTCGGCCAGGCTCGATTTCTTTATTGTGTCGGCTTTTGCTACACTGCTGGAATCTTTTGCACTTGTAAGTGAATCAGCAGATTTGGAAGCAGTATCACTGATGCCACTTATTGAGGCAAGCCTCTTATTGGCTTCGTTGAAAACTCCGGCCAGTTCGCTGAATTTATAGGTTTCCCAGAATTCGAGTTTAGCCGATCCCTGCAGCAGTTTCCGAACACGGTCGGAATCTTTAATGCCTGGCAATTCAATAAGGATACGGTCGCTGGTTGCGTGTTTACTGATATTAGGCTGGGATACTCCGAAACGGTCGATACGATTGCGAAGAATTTCGAATGTGCGGTCGAAGGCATCATTACATTCCTGGCGAATAACGGCAAGTACTTCTTCGTTGGTGGAGTTTGGCCTGACTTTTTCGCGCAATTCCATGCGGCCAAATATAGCCGAGAGTTTAGCGTTCGGATCAATTTGGGCAAATGATTCACCAAAAAGAGTAACGAAGTTTGATTGACTGTTTTTCTGCTTCTCAGCAGCCATGGTCATTGCCTTGGTAAAAACAGGGTTTGTACTGTTGCCTGACATTCCTCTTACCACATCGGCAACAGAAACTTCCATTGTTACGTTCATACCACCCTTGAGGTCGAGACCCAGGTTGATTTCGCGATCCATACATTCCTTATAAGTATACTTGCGGAGAAGTATATTATAAACAGGTTGGTTTGCTACTGAATCGAGGTAGTACTGAGTGCGAGCGTCTTTAATGGAATCGATCAGTCTTACTTCAAGTAGGGCATCGTTTTTTGCTAGTTGTTTAGCCAAGGCAAGTGCTTGTTCATTTGTGGCGTATTTTTCGGCCCTGTTTCTGGTGATTGAAGTCACCAAAGTGAATGAGAGCTGGAAAAGGGACACCAATGCAAAAGCTATTGCAAAGAAACGTATTGTGCCTTTATTCTGCATGTGTTTAGAATTTAGGTAGTTAGATAAATTTTATTTTTTGAGCCTGCAAAGATAGAAATCTATTGGCAAATAACAAACCCGGCCTGATAAAGAATTGGTTCGTTTTATGATCTACTTATTAACAAAACGGCTATTTAGCATTTAAATACCACGAAACAGGATAGTTTATCTTTTCTTTGCTAGGGATGTTTTATTGGTGGCACATTAATTCCGATATTTGTAAACCAAAGTTAAAACTTCATATGCTTCTCTAAGGAAATCGGTATATTATGAAAAAATCAGGATCTTTTTGCTGTTTGAATACAATAGTATTGCTTATTGCAGTGCTTGTACCGGGACTTTTTACCATTGCTGCTTCCCAGGAAATTTCGTTGAATGTATTATCGTATAATATCAGGCTGATCAATCCCGGAGATGCGCCTAATACCTGGAATGCAAGAAAAGAAAATGTGTTTTCCGCGATGCGTGAGGCAAAACCCGATGTATTCGGGCTTCAGGAAGCAGTATATGAGCAGGTTGTTGATATGCAAAATGCATTTACAGGATATAAACGCATTGGGGTAGGGCGCGATGACGGGAAAGAAGCAGGAGAATATTCTCCCGTATTTTTCAATGCAGAAAAATATACCATGCTCAATTCGGGTACATTCTGGCTTTCGCAAACGCCTTCGGTGCCCGGCAGCAGGGGATGGGATGCAGCTTGTAACCGTGTTGTTTCCTGGGGAAAGCTAAAAGAAAATAAATCGGAAATTGTTTTTTTTATTTTCTGCACACATTTCGATCATATGGGCGAAATGGCCAGGCGAAACTCTGCTAATCTTATTTTACATGCCGTGGATTCATTGGCTGGAAAAAATCCCGTCATCGTACTGGGTGATTTTAATTCAACTCCGGATTCAGAGCCATTTCGAATCATAACTGATAAAACCAATCCGTCACATCTGACTGATGCAATGGTGATCAGCAAATCCCGTTCCGGTCCTAAATACACCTTTACCGGGTTTAAAGTCGGCGCTCAGCCCGGGACAAGAATTGATTATATATTTTTGAAGAACTCAGTTCAGGCTGTTTCTTTTACGGTAAATGCGAATAATAACGGCGAATATTATCCTTCCGATCATTTGCCGGTGAGTGCGGTGCTGAAGATTAAATAATGTGGAGACTGGAGTCTGGAGACTGGAGTCTGGAAACTGGAG